>JABFST010000505.1 GCA_013140465.1 Methylococcaceae bacterium | reverse complement strand
GAAAACAAAAACAAAAACGTAAACTGAAACACCAACACCGTGTAGCCGAGGGTTTTTTGCAACCACTAGATATTCAGCAAGGGCGACATGTCGATAGCCGACACATAATACGGCTGGGTAGACGGCAACCAACTCCCAAGGCCATTCCGCCAATGTTCGGCAAACAGCTTGTGGATCGCGGAATCAAAATACAAAAACCCCAAGCAAATCAGTACTGGCAAATAATAGGCCAAGCTGGTGACGGTAGCCTTAGGGTAGCTGGCGTAATGCCTAAACGGTGTACTTAGCTTAAGCCTTAGCTGATCGATCGCAAAGGCGCGGTCTGCGGGCATAAACAACAGAAAAAAACCTATCCCAGTCATGAACGAATCAAATCCGCCATCAAAATCGCGTTGCATCGGGGTAAAGTTGACTAACACTATCCAGAAAATATAGTTGCTGATTACCGCAAATTGGTAGCGGTAGCCCACCACGATAAAACTGGCAACGATGGCCCATAGGCATAAAAAAAACGGGATCATCGGGAATTCGACATCGATGTAGGGGATGGGGTCGAATATTAAATGATTGAAATACAGCAAGAAAATAATTTCCTGCAAAGCAACCAAACCATAAAGCACACGAAAAATGCCTACGCCTGTTGCGGGGACTTGCTTGGCTTGCAGCCTTAAGAGTTGGGAGATGATGAATTTATACATTTCATTAAAGAAAATGTGTAAATTATAATGCTTTGCGGGCTAAAAGTGCTGAAATTTTCTCTGCCGCTAAAAAAAATAAGGCCGCTAAACACCCAATCGGGAAGTTTAGCGGCCTAATTGTTTAACCGAAACCGACAGGTTGCGCTTATTTTTCGTCGTCTGGATGCTCAGCAAATACCCATTTCAAAAGGGCGTATACAGCACCAACAACGACAACAGCACCGACCATGCCAGCTGGTGTTTTTAATGTTTCAGTCAGGTCTAAAATAAATCCCATGTATGTGTCTCCTACCTAATAGTTTTTATATTTGAGAAAATGCTAAGTTTCATAGCAAGCGGAAGTTGCATCATACTTTAGGCAACGTTAAAGTCAAGGCTTATTGTTGATGTCCCCTAAAATAGTAGGGGATAGCAAATATTCCTGACTAATGTTGTTAAAGCTGGATTGGCGATGTGTTATAGTTGGAGTCCTGTTTTTAGAGCTGAGCGATTAGGGGCATAATAATAATGAAAAAATACGTTAAAATATTACCGTTGTTGACGCTGTTCTGGGCGTTTTCTGCCAGTGCAGAGGTTGCATTGCAAGATGAATCGGATATTCTGGGCAGATGGAAGCTGTATGCAGAAGCAACCAAGTTGGATGGCGAGCAAAAACCCGTCACCATCGAATGGGAGTTTAAGGGAGATGGCGTGCTCAAACAGACGGCAACCGATTCGGTGGGCCGCACCAAAGAAATGAAAATAGACATTAAGTACGCTATCGAAAACGGCGCACTCAAAAAGCAGACTAAGCCTGGACAAGAAAAGTACGAAATCTGCAAGGTGGTTGACAAAGACGGCTCAAAAATGATCCTAAAATGTCCATTCCTGTACTATTTTCTAACAAAAATATAACAAAATTATAATACTAAGAAGGGGTATAACTTATGATAAGCGGTATGATGATGATTTTTGTGGCCCTCTGGTTTTACCAGTCCGCCATGAAAGCGAAAGTAAACAATGTGTTGCTGTGGGTTGCAATTGGCGCAATCGGCTTTTTTATCCTGCAAACCTTGTTGGTCAACCTCAACATCTACATTTTAGAGTCTTTTCGTGCGAGTGAAGGCGGCGCGGGCTACGAAGCCATCCAAGGCGCAGACAGAAAGAACGAAGGTGATTTCTTGGGCTTTTCCGGCATCTTAAAGTCACTGTATTTGGAGCTTTCGCCCTCTGTTATTGGGTTTGTGGCAATTGCGTTTGTGCGCTTGAAGTTTGTCACCCAAGAAAGCTTTTCTATCGGCAACTTGTTCAGCGGCCTGAAAGAAATGTTCCAAAACATCAAGCAAAGCTTCAAATCGCCAGAATAACACGCTAGGCCAAACTCAAAGCAAAAGCCCAAGCTTGGCTTGGGCTTTTTTTATGGGCTAGCGTTTGGCAATCACAAGGCTAGAGTACAGCCGACACCAACAGCACGATGACACCTATAAACAGCAAGGTGAAAATCAAGCCCGCAACTACATACGTTAAAAGCGACCCGTTTTCAAACGCATGCTTTCTGTTCGCCTCACTTTGCACACCAATAAAAGCCGCTAAAACGCTCTGGATGACTTGGGTAATCGTTGGTTTTGACATGGTTATCTCCTAAAATAGTGATAAAAATAATAGAGCTAGCACCCGTTTTAAGCAATCTTTAAATTTCGTCAACTTCCCTTCTTGGCACACTTCATGAGCAACACAGACACCTTTAAACAGCAACTTTCCCAGCGCATCCTATTCCTAGACGGCGCAATGGGGACGATGATCCAAGGCTATAAGCTGGATGAAAAAGATTATCGGGGCGACCGCTTTGCCGACTGGGAAGTTGACTTAAAAGGCAATAATGACCTGCTGTCCATCACCCAGCCGGACATCATCAAATCGATCCACAGTGCTTATTTTGCCGCCGGATCGGACATCGTCGAAACCAACACCTTTAACTCCACCTCGATTTCGATGGCGGATTATCAAATGGAAGCGTTGGCTTACGAGCTTAACGTTGCCGCTGCGCGTGTCGCCAAAGAAGCCGCTGCGGAATACACCCTCAAGACCCCGGAAAAGCCGCGTTTTGTGGCGGGTGTGTTAGGGCCGACTGCACGCACCGCGTCGATGTCGCCCGATGTCAACGACCCCGGCTTTCGCAACATCTTTTTTGATGATTTAGTGCTGGCTTACCAAGAAGCCACGCGCGGGCTGATTGATGGCGGCGCGGATCTGATCCTGATTGAAACCGTCTTCGACACCTTAAACGCCAAAGCCGCCATTTTTGCCGTTGAGCAAGTGTTTGACGAATGGGGGCAAACCTTGCCCGTGATGATTTCCGGCACGATTACCGACGCTTCTGGCCGTACCTTGTCAGGGCAAACCGTCGCAGCATTCTGGAACTCTTTAAAACACGTCAAACCGATTTCCTTTGGCTTTAACTGCGCCTTAGGGGCCACTGAATTACGCCAATACATCGCCGAATTATCGTCGATAGCTGACACCTATGTGTCCGCCCATCCTAACGCAGGCTTACCCAACGAATTTGGCGAATACGACGAAACCCCCGAAGCGATGGCGGCAGAACTAGCCGATTGGGCGGCGAACGGTTATCTAAATATCATCGGCGGCTGTTGCGGCACTTCGCCCGCCAACATCAAAGCCATCGTCGCCGCCGTCGAACAATATCCGCCCCGCGCCATTCCTGACATCCCCAAACATTGCCGTTTGGCGGGTTTAGAACCCATGTCGATAGGCCCGGACAGCTTGTTCGTCAATGTCGGTGAACGCACTAACGTCACGGGTTCGGCGGCGTTTAAACGCTTGGTCATAGACGGCAATTTTGAAGCCGCCTTGGATGTCGCCAAACAACAAGTCGAAAACGGCGCCCAAATTATCGACATCAACATGGACGAAGGCATGTTGGAGTCTAAAGACGCAATGGTGCGGTTTTTAATGCTGATTGCTGCCGAACCCGACATTGCCAAAGTGCCTATCATGCTGGATTCGTCCAAATGGGAGATTTTGGAAGCCGGGCTAAAATGTATCCAAGGCAAAGGCATCGTCAACTCCATATCCCTTAAAGAAGGCGAAGCGGCGTTTATCAAACACGCAAAGCTTGTCCACCGTTACGGTGCGGCAGTTATCGTCATGGCGTTTGATGAAGAAGGCCAAGCCGACACCAAAGCGCGTAAAGTGGAAATTTGCCAACGCGCCTACCGCATCCTGACCGAACAAGTTGGCTTCCCGCCCGAAGACATTATCTTTGACCCAAACATTTTCGCCATTGCCACAGGCATAGACGAACACAATAATTATGGCCTGGACTTCATCGAAGCCACCCGCGAAATCAAACAAACCCTGCCCTATGCGCATATTTCCGGCGGCGTATCGAATGTGTCGTTCTCGTTTCGCGGCAACAATCCCGTGCGCGAAGCCATCCATGCCGTGTTTTTATACCACGCCATCAAAGCGGGCTTGTCGATGGGCATCGTCAATGCCGGACAATTGGCTATCTATGAAGACATTCCCTTAGATTTGCGCGATGCCGTCGAAGCCGTTGTGTTAAACAGTCACGATGGTAGCGGCACCGATAAATTATTGGAATTGGCGGCAAAATACCGTGGCGACGGCAGCAGCAGCGAAGTCAAGCAAGAAAACCTAGAATGGCGCACCTGGCCCGTTAACAAACGCCTAGAACACGCGCTGGTAAAAGGCATCACCGATTATATCGACGAAGACACCGAACAAGCCCGCCTAGAAGCCGAACGCCCGCTGCATGTGATTGAAGGCGCACTTATGGACGGCATGAACGTAGTCGGCGATTTGTTTGGTGCGGGCAAAATGTTCTTGCCGCAAGTCGTAAAATCCGCACGCGTAATGAAAAAAGCCGTAGCCTATCTGATGCCATTTATGGAAGCCGACAAAGCGGGCGGTGATCGGCAAAGCAATGGCAAAATCCTGATGGCGACCGTCAAAGGCGATGTCCACGACATCGGCAAAAACATCGTCGGCGTGGTCTTGCAATGCAATAATTATGACGTGATCGATTTAGGCGTAATGGTCCCCGCAGAAAAAATCTTACAAACCGCGCGCTTAGAAAACGTCGATATTATTGGTTTAAGCGGCCTGATTACGCCATCGCTGGACGAAATGGTGTTTGTCGCCAAAGAAATGCAGCGGCAAGGCTTTACCATACCTTTAATGATAGGCGGTGCCACCACCTCGCGTGCGCACACGGCGGTCAAGATTGAACCGCATTACCACGGCCCGACCGTGTACGTCACCGATGCCTCACGCGGTGTGGGCGTTGCCAGCAACTTGTTGAGCGCCGATTTAAAAGACGAGTTCGTCGCCAATATCCGTGCCGAATACGAAGAAGTGCGCGACCGCCACAAAGGCCGCGAAGCCAAAACCAAACAACACAGCTTAACCGATGCCCGAGGCAATAAATTTGTTTGGGATGATTACGTCCCCGTTAAGCCGTCGTTTACAGGTATCAAAGTGTTGGATACAGTCGCGCTGGAAACCTTGGTGGACTACATCGATTGGACACCGTTTTTCCAAACCTGGGAAATGGCGGGCAGCTATCCTAAAATTCTCAATGATGAAGTGGTCGGCACCGAAGCCAGAAAATTGTTTGCCGATGCCCAAACCATGCTTAAGCAAATTGTTAGCGAACACTGGTTATCCGCCAAAGCCGTCATCGGCTTTTTTCCGGCGAACAGTGACCAAGACGATGTGCTGGTATACACCGACGACACCCGCAGCCAACGCCTAGAAACCTTACACCATTTGCGCCAGCAAAACATCAAAGCACCCGGACGGCCTAACTTCTGCCTGTCCGACTTCATCGCCCCGGTGGACAGCGGCAAAGCCGATTATATCGGCGCGTTTGCCGTCACCACAGGCATCGGCATAGAAGCCAAATTGGCGGAATTTGAGCAAGACCATGACGATTACAGCGCGATTATGCTCAAAGCCCTCGCTGACCGACTCGCCGAAGCCTTTGCCGAATACCTGCATTTGCAAGTCAGAAAAGACTATTGGGGCTACGCCGAAACCGAAGCCTATGATGCCGACCAGCTGATTAACGAAGCCTACCAAGGCATCCGCCCCGCGCCCGGGTATCCCGCCTGTCCTGACCACACCGAAAAAGCCAAATTGTTCGAGTTGTTACAAGTGACCGACAACACCAGCATCACCCTAACCGAAAGCTATGCCATGTATCCGGCATCAGCCGTCAGCGGTTGGTATTTCTCGCACCCACAAGCGCAATATTTTAACGTCGGCAAAATCGACAAAGACCAGTTGCAAGATTACGCACGCCGCAAAGGCATGGCGGAAGATGTTGCCGAACGCTGGTTGGCGGCGCATTTACATCATTAAAGAATTTATCTTGGGAGAACGACCATGCAAACCGTCCGACAAGTTATCCTCGACGCACCTGAGTTTGTGCCAATTCCCTTGGAATTTCAGCATCACGCCATTGAATTAATTATTAAACCTTTGGCAGATACCGCAATAACATCGGCAAACGAAGAACCCGTTTTTCTAATTGCCGATATTGACCATATCGAAATGCCTTCCAGAGAAGAACGGAATGCCCGTAGTTGATTTCAACGATTGGACAAAATCCAGATGATTAGCAAATTACAGATAAACAATTACAAATCTCTGCACGAACTAGAGCTGGACGTTGGGCGGTTTAACGTCTTGATCGGCGAAAACGGTTGCGGGAAAAGTAATGTGTTGGAGGCGATTGCTTTGGCGGCGGCAGCGGCGGCGGACAAGCTGGATAATGAGTTTTTGGTTTCTAGGGGAATTCGGGTAACTGAACCGCAATTGATGCGGGCGGCTTTTAGTTTTAATAGTATGTTAGAACCGATAAAAATCAACTTAGGTTTCGAAAATTTAGTGGATTTTCAAAAATATATCTTACATAACGATAACCAACCATATTCAAAATGGTCAAACCAAAGTGCATTGAATGCTATACAAATTGAGTTAATGATAGATATTTTGAATAGAATAAAAAACGAATCAACAACTTTCCGTCATATAGAGCTTCTGCCGCTATCATCTCAAAGAGCATTAATAATATTAGTTACTGCTCAAACTGAAGTTATAAATTTCATTATCAATCTATCAAGCCCATTTACACATTATGAATTACAACAAGCTGCAAAATATCTAAATATTTTTAGTGGTAAGGATTTGGCTAATTTGGATGAACATTTGATAAGAAAGTTACCAATTTATGAGGAAGAAACTCCAGAAAGTATTTCACAGTTTGAAATTAATGAAGAAAATACGAAAAAAATTTTAGAAGCACATAACTTCAGAACTAGATTTAAAGAATTTACTATTTTTTCTGCAGAAAACTCCGCCCTAAGAAACTTTAGCAAAGAAGGTCAAATCGAACCGCTAGGCATTAACGGCGAAGGTTTGCTGAAACTGCTAAAAGTCATCCAAAGCAAATCGCCCGAACAATTGGAAGAAATTGTCACTTGTTTGGAATTGTTCGATTGGTTTGACGGCCTGCATATTCCTAAAGATTTTTCGTCCTACGAGGACAAAGTCACCATCGCTGACCGTTTTTTAAGCACCGCTTTCGACCAACGCAGTGCCAATGAAGGCTTTTTGTTTGTGCTGTTTTATATCGCCTTAATGGTCTCAGACGACACGCCGAAAATCTTCGCGATTGATAATATTGATGTCGCGCTCAATCCTAAACTGTGTACCAAACTGATTAAAGAATTGGTGCGTTTGGCAAAAAAATACGACAAACAAGTCTTTGTCACCACCCACAATCCCGCCATTTTGGATGGCATTGATTTAGGCGACGACGAGCAACGCCTGTTAGTTGGGTCTCGCAACAAACAAGGACATACTCGTTTCAAACGCATTGAACTGAAAGACAAACCGCGCTCGTCAACTAATGAAGAATTGCGTTTGTCAGAAGCATTTTTACGTGGCTATTTGGGCGGTTTGCCAAAAGGATTTTAGGCTTATGCTGTTTGGCTTGGCCTGTGAAGGCCCTACGGATCAAATCACGATTGAAAATATTTTGTGCGGGTATTTTGATTATCCAGATTTGGATGCAGACATTGCCCCGTTGCAACCGCTCTTTGATGAAACCAGCCAAAAACAAAAAGCGGGGGAAATAGGCGGTTGGACGGGCTTGCTCAACTATTATTTATGTAGCAAACGGTTTCGTGATGATGTTCTGAATACGCGATTTGTTATTATCCAAGTCGATACCGATGTTTCTAACGACAAAGGTTTTGATGTGCCTCATATTGATGAGCAAAACAATCATTTATCTCCAGGAGTTTTGATAAGCGATGTTATCGCCAAATTGATAAGCACTATAGAAACTGGCGAAGAAGGATTTTATGAGGAACACGCAGAAAAGATTTTATTTGCAGTCAGTGTGCATTCCATAGAATGTTGGCTTTATGCCCATTACAACAATAAAGAGCCGTTAAAATCTCCCAAAATTACAGGTTGTGAGAGAGCTTTATTGCATTTATATGGAAAAGGTACGAACCCATCATTATCAAAAATTAAGCCGAATATTGATAAAAATTACAATTCTTACAATAAGCTTAGCCAGCCTTTTCTAAAGCGGCGGCATATTGATGAAGTCGTTCAAAAAGACCCCAGTTTTCGTGTTTTTATAGAATCCCTGGCACAAATTGAAACGCAAGTGCTGGCGGAATTAAGGTAAAGATAGTCTTCATCTAAAAAAAGTGCGTTGGCTTAGGCTTGACGACATCAGCTCATCTTCAAAAACAACAGGAAGCCAGGGCTTCTTGTCCTGCATTCCAAGCGGGAGCTTGCAAATAAACATAAGCAATAAATTTCAATAAGTTATACAAAAACTAGCTTTACGATTTCGTGTTTTTTCGTGGATGTAAAACAACTCCTTCACATCCGGTAGCTTAAAGCCGGACATCCCCCAACCACCGCAAATTTAGCATGGGCCGGAGGCACGGGGTCAGGTGTTCCAATCACAAAACTCGTAAGATGGATTCGCCGATAAGCACCCCATCAATCCTCATCGAAACCGATTTTCTAGTTGTTACCCTAAATTTACGAAAATATACCATGCCAATAATTTCCCAATTTTTTGGAATCATCATAAGAATGTTCTACGATGACCACAACCCGCCGCACTTTCATGCAGAATATCAAGGAGAAAATGCCTTGTTTGATTTTAATGGCAATATTCTCAAGGGTCGTTAAACTCAAGAACAGCGACCAAACTGGTACGCGAATGGATTGATTTGCACGTTGCCGAACTTGAAAATGATTGGAAACTAGCTCAAGAAGGTAAAAATATTACTAAAATAAAACCACTCAATTGAGGGGGGTAGCGTTTATGTGGAATATGAATAAGGTCATTGAAATTAACTATCAACAAGGCTACATTTTTAATATTGTGTTTGATGACGGTACTTGTGGCAATGTCGATTTTTCAGAATACATTGGTAAATGGGCTATTTTTGAACCGTTGCAGGATTTGAATCTGTTTAAAGCAGCAAGTATCGATGGCGGCACAATCGCTTGGGAGAATGGTGCCGACATCGCTCCGGAATCTCTTTATGAAAAAATAAGTCCGTAGGGCGGTTTTGCACTAGAGGCCGTAAAAGTATTCCAAAATTAGGCAAAAAAATAGATTTTCGACCAACAAGCATCAATGACTTACAGGGCTGTTCCCGCTTTTTTTAGTGTTTTTTGGCAATACTTTCACAGTATCCTGTGCTGATAAGCCTTACGCGACTGGAGTAAAACGGCTTTAGACGTTTTACTCGGTGGCACGGCAATGTCTAAAGCCATTGCACTCCAGCTGAACGCGTAACAAGGCACGGGCG
>JABFST010000105.1 GCA_013140465.1 Methylococcaceae bacterium | reverse complement strand
CAGTTAAGCGGGAAAAACAATGCCTAGAGTTAAACGCGGCGTAACAGCCAGAGCAAGACACAAAAAAATATTAAAATTAGCAAAAGGTTACTACGGCGCACGCAGCCGAGTTTACCGTGTTGCCAAACAAGCGGTCATTAAAGCCGGACAATACGCGTACCGCGACCGCAAACAAAGAAAACGCCAATTCCGCGCTTTGTGGATCGTCCGTATCAATGCGGCTGCACGCTTATACGGCATTTCTTATAGCCGCTTAATCAATGGCTTGACTAAAGCCAATGTGGCTATAGACCGTAAAGTATTGGCAGACATCGCAGTGCGTGACATTGACTCATTTGGCAAAATTGCAGAAATTGCGAAAGCCAACCAAAGTCAGCCTTAAGCAGTACCGTTACTCTTAAACTTAAGACATCTAAACACCCTCTGTTGCGCTAAGCGGCAGAGGGTTCAGGTTATCCCTGAAAGCCTCTTAACATCTCCTACCCCTAACATTTAAGCGAGCATAGCAGTGTCGGCTACCCTTGAAGAGATTCTCGCGCAGGCATTACCAGAGCTTGCCGCAGTTAATGACCTTATCCAGCTGGATAAAGTGCGTGTCCACTATCTGGGCAAAAAGGGCGTGTTTACCCTCCAGATGAAGGCGTTAGGCAGCTTAGACCCCGAACAGCGGCGGTCTGTCGGACAGATAATCAACACTGCCAAAGACCAATTCCAGCAACAATTGGATGAAGTAAAGCTACGTTTGGAAAATGTCGCATTAACTGAGAGGTTAGCCAGCGAGCGTATTGATGTCAGTTTACCTGGGCGTGGACAATCCGTCGCCGGATTGCACCCCGTAACGACAACCCTCAGGCGTATCAGCAAAATATTTGCGAGCGTGGGGTTTAACGTCGTTGAAGGCCCTGAAATAGAGGACGATTACCACAACTTTGAAGCCCTCAACATACCCAGTTCACATCCTGCAAGGGCGATGCACGACACCTTCTATTTTGACGCGCACACGGTGTTAAGGACGCACACCTCGCCTGTGCAAATTCGGGTCATGGAATCCGAACAACCGCCACTTAAAGTGATCGCGCCAGGCCGTGTTTACCGTTGCGATTCCGATATTACCCATACGCCGATGTTCCATCAGGTCGAAGGCTTTTTAGTCGATACCGATGTCAGTTTTGCCGACCTTAAAGGTGTGGTGTACGAATTTTTACGCGCCTTTTTTGAAAAAGACATACAAGTGCGCTTTAGGCCGTCTTATTTTCCTTTTACCGAACCCTCCGCAGAAGTTGATATAGAATGCGTGATGTGTAACGGTGCAGGTTGCCGCGTATGCAGCCAAACCGGCTGGCTAGAAGTCATGGGTTGCGGCATGATTCACCCTGAAGTTTTTAAGGCCGTTAATATAGACAGCGAACGCTACAGCGGCTTTGCCTTTGGCATGGGCGTCGAGCGTCTCGCCATGTTGCGTTATGGCATCAATGATTTGCGCTTGTTTTTTGAAAACGACCTTAAATTTTTAGAACAATTTAATTAAGCCGCTACACAGGAAAACGTAAACTCATGCAAATTAGTGAAGCTTGGTTAAGAACCTACATCAATCCTGCGATTAGCACCGAACAGCTAGTCGGGCAACTGACGATGGCGGGATTAGAAGTCGATGCCGTCACACCTGCGGCGGCAGTTTTTAGTGGCGTCGTTGTCGGTGTTGTCGTCGCTATGCAGCAACACCCCGATGCCGACCGTTTGCGCGTATGCCAAGTGGATGTCGGCACTGATGAAACCTTACAAATTGTTTGCGGCGCAAGCAATGTCCGCGTGGGCTTAAAAATCCCCGCTGCCTTGTGTGGCGCAGTATTGCCGGGTGATTTCAAGATCAAAAAATCCAAATTGCGCGGCGTAGAGTCTTTTGGGATGTTATGTTCCGAAAAAGAACTAGGCTTGGCTGCCGAAGCCCAAGGTTTAATGGAATTAGCCGACGATGCCCCTGTTGGCACCGACATCCGCGAGTATTTGTCTTTAAATGACCAGCTTATCGAAGTGGACCTCACCCCCAACCGTGCCGACTGCCTCAGTGTAGAAGGCTTGGCGCGTGAAGTGGCAGTCCTTAACCAAATGGATTGGTCTACGACTGCTATCAGCATCGTGCCTGTCAGCCTAACCAATGCCTTAGACGTTACCGTAACCGCAACAGACGCGTGCCCGCGCTATTTGGGCCGCCTGATTTCGGGCGTAAATGCAAAGGCAGAAACACCCTTGTGGATGCAAGAACGCTTACGGCGTTCGGGTCTGAGAAGTTTGGGGCCGCTAGTTGATGTCACCAACTACGTTTTGCTGGAGCTAGGCCAACCCTTGCATGTGTTTGATGCCGACAAATTGGCGGGTGGCATTACCGTGCGTTGGGGCTTACCCGATGAAAGCCTTAGCTTGCTAAACGGACAAACCATCACCCTAGACGATGCTGCCTTAGTGATTGCCGATGACCAAAAAGCCCTAGCCTTGGCTGGCATTATGGGCGGCAGCGAAACAGCCGTTAGCGATGACACCCAAAATGTGTTCCTAGAATGCGCCTTTTTTAGTCCGCTTGCGATAGCGGGTAAAGCCCGCCGCTTTGGCTTGCATACCGATTCCTCGCACCGCTTTGAACGTGGCGTGGATGCCAGCTTGCAAAACCGTGCCATAGAACGCGCGACCCAGCTTATTATAGAATTGGCGGGCGGCTCTGTGGGCCCTATCAGCGAAGTTACAACTACCACCGCCCTGCCCCAACGCCCAGCGGTGACGCTACGCAAAATCCGCATAGAAAAAATACTGGGCGTTGCCTTAAACGACGAACTGGTCACAGACATTTTCCAACGCCTAGGTATGCAAGTGCAAGCCATCGCCGATGGTTGGCAAATTACGCCTCCAGGTTTTCGCTTTGACATTGCCATAGAAGCCGATTTAATAGAAGAATTGGCACGCATCTACGGCTACAACAAGCTGCCCAGCAGCAGCCTATTGATGCGCTCGGCCTTAAGCCCTGCAACCGAAGCGGTGTTAGACCTAGACCGGATAAAAGACTTGCTCGTGGATAGGGGTTATCAAGAAGCCATCACCTACAGCTTTGTAGATGATGACATCCAAAAAGCAGTTGCGCCTGATAGCGAAGTCGTGCGCTTAAAAAATCCCATCTCTTCCGAATTGGCAGTGATGCGCACCACCTTATGGTGCGGGCTATTAAAAGCCGCGCTCTACAACACCAACCGCCAACATACACGCGTGCGCCTGTTTGAAACAGGCCTGCGTTTTGTTAACCAAGACGGCAATACCCATCAACAAAAAATGTTGGCTGGCTTGGCTTTAGGCGCAGCCTATAACGAACAATGGGGTGTAGCCACCCGAAAAATTGATTTTTTTGATATAAAAGCGGACTTACAAGCCTTATTTGACTTAAGTAACGCTAAAGTCACTTACCAAGCTGCACCACAGCCCGCCTTGCACCCCGGACAAAGTGCAGAAATTTTGGATGCCCAAGGCCGCAGCATGGGGTGGCTAGGTATGTTGCACCCAAACTTAGAAAAACAGCTAGGGTTTGAAACCCCTGTCTTCCTGTTTGAGCTAGACCAACACTTAGTGCTGGAAAAACGCATACCCGCCTTTAAGCCCTTGTCAAAATACCCGTCAGTGCGCCGCGATTTGGCTTTGATAGTGGCCGAAGACGTGCTTGTCAGCGAACTGGTGGAGTGTATTAAAGCCAGTGGCGGGGCAAATTTGCAAGAAGTCAATGTATTTGACATTTATCGCGGCAAAGGCGTTGACGACGGGCATAAGAGCGTAGCCTTAAGTTTAATTTTGCAAGATGACACCCAAACACTCACGGACACTGAAATAGACGCTACTGTAAGCGGACTGTTAAACCAATTGACCACTAAAATGAATGCAAAGCTGAGGGATTGATGTATGGCATTAACAAAAGCTGATTTTGCTGAAAAGCTGTTTGAGGAACTGGGCTTAAACAAGCGCGAAGCCAAGGAAATGGTTGAACTCTTTTTTGAAGAAATAAAAAGCTCATTAGAACAAGGAAACCAAGTCAAAATATCTGGGTTTGGCAAGTTTGAGCTGCGCGACAAAACCAGCCGTCCGGGCAGAAACCCAAAAACAGGCGAGGAAATTCCCATAACCGCCCGACGTGTGGTAACATTCCGCTCTGGTCAAAAACTAAAAGCCAGGGTAGAAGCTTATGTTGGAGCTGAGCAACAACAATGAACAACCTGAAATCCCAGACAAACGCTACTTCACAATCAGTGAAGTCAGCGAATTGTGTGGGGTAAAGCCGCATGTACTACGCTACTGGGAACAAGAGTTCAGCGAACTCAGCCCAGTAAAGCGGCGCGGCAACCGCCGCTATTACCAGCATCACGAAGTGTTGATGATACGGCAAATACGCTCATTACTGTACGAACAAGGCTACACGATAGGCGGTGCAAGGCTGCATCTGATCCATGACCACTCCAAAGAAGACTCCAACCGTACAAAGCAATTAATAAACCAAATGATTGCCGAGCTGGAAGAAATTTTAACACTTTTACAATAAGTGCTTAATAATAAGCCGCCAGCATGGTATACTAGTGGGCTATTCACGCAGATTGTAACAACAATCTATTCAGATTTACCCAATCACATCAATGTCGGGGCGTAGCGCAGCTTGGTAGCGCACTTGTCTGGGGGACAAGGGGTCGCAGGTTCAAATCCTGTCGTCCCGACCAATTGAATCAAAGAGATACAAAATCTCGTTTTTAGTAAAAATAGAAAAACTGCTTTTTGGGATAACAATTAAATGATTGCCAAAAATAAGTAGTTTTCTTCCTCGATACATCTCCTCGATAACGTTAATTGTTAGTGGTCTTAGGGCACACTGGCAAGAACAAATCTCCTCCAGCTTCTTATTCCTTTTAGCCAAAAAATCACCCTGTCGGTATCGAGCAGTTATTTCATAAATTAGATGCCGCATAAACCGGACTGGTCGTTGGCTACATTATCTATACTAATTGTAGTCATAGTTTTCTCCATTCAGTTATTCAACTTATGAAATATAGCAGCATCAAAGAGGTCAGAGCATCGCTAATCCGCCTTACCGACGGATTAGCGTAAAATCATCTAACTGCCAATTTGTCAGATAACCAAAACTTAGTAAGCGATTGACAACTTTCACCCATGCGTTGGGCTTCTTTGTCTAATACTTCAATCATCCCTATTGGCAATGCTAAGGTAATTTGTTTTTGGGATAATTCTGGTCGTTGTGCATTTTCTAAAACGAGATGTTCTGCTATATCCGTTTCACCGTTATCAAATAATTCACCATAATCTTTTGCATTCATATACTTATACCACATGAATACTTTGGCTACTCACTTAAAGCGGGACTGAGGAGCCGTTGGCTGAGCGGAGTCGAAGCCGGCGGAGGGATTCGCTTCGACTCCGCTCAGCGAACGACACCCAACCTGTCCCAGCTTAAACGGGAAGCCAATACTTTCTCAGCCTTGTAAGCCGGAAACGCCACTGTTCGCTCCCGCTCAAAGCAGCTTATTCCGGCCTACTAGGCTGGAGTGCAACGGCTTTAGACGTTGCTGTGTCGTTGCTAAAGCCGTGTGTGCAATGTCTAAAGCCATTGCACTCCGGGGCTGGCCCTGCTGGACGGAATAAGGCAGTTTGAATGGGAGTGAAAACTGCCGTTTCCGGCACACCGCTGGAGTGCAACGGCTTTAGACGTTGCCGTGTCGTTGCTAATACAGTGTATGCAATGTCTAAAGCCATTGCACTCCGGGGCTGGCCCTAGGCTCCGCCCTGCTGGCCTGGGCTGGAATGACCTAGGGCGAGACGGAAACCCAGGTCGCTGAGGCGGAAATCAGGCGTGTTCCTGTAACGGGAAGCGGAGCGCACGTCCCTGCCGTCGTCGCTCCAAGAACCGCCGCGCACAACGCGGGCGGCGCCTGGCTCTCGCGGCGGCTGTAACCACGGGTCACAAACAGGGTCTTTGCCTAAGTGATCCTGCCAAAAATCCTCACACCATTCCCTGACATTGCCGTGCATTCCATACAAACCCCACTCATTACAGGGATAGGATTTGACTTCGGCTGTCGCCTGTTTAGCACCCTCACCCCATACATCCTGTTTATACTTCCACGCCCCCCTATAATTGACTTGGGCTAAAGTCAGTTCCCCCTCAAAATTAAACGGGCCTTGGCGACCTGCCCGGCAAGCATATTCCCATTCCGCTTCCCACGGCAAGCGGCACTGTAGTTCAGGATGCAATTGGTTCAGCCGTCCGATGAAAGCCTGGGCCACCTCCCAACTAACTCGTTCAACGGGCAGCTCATCCCCTTTAAAATAGCTAGGGTTTATGGACATAACGGCTTGCCACAAGGCTTGGGTCACTGTCGTTTCCGCCAGCCAAAAGCCTTGGCTAAGGCTGACTTCATGTAAATCTTCGTCAGAATAGCGCCCCTGCTCATCTTCCGGTGAACCCATCATAAAACTGCCCGGCGTTAGCCACCGAAAACCGTGGCGTATGCCCTGATAAGTGAAAGCTTGCCAAAGGCCATAAGCATCTTCACCCCATTCAGAAGCCCAAGGGTAAGGAAATTGGGGGGGGGACCAAGGGTTGCGATAGTTCATTTTTTCTTCTTACTTTTGCTGGATGATTTTTTAATGCGTTTGGCCATATTCGATGCTGCGGCAATGATCGCCACATGTACAGGCACGGTCTGCCGCTGCTCCGCGACGCGTCTGCCCGTGCCAGCACCAGTCGCTACCCCCTGACCTGGCCTTAGCCCAGCATGACCTAGGGCGAGACGGAAACCCAGGTGGTAGAGGCGGAGATCTGGCGTGAACCTGCTACGGAAAGCGGAGCGCACGTCCCTGCCGAAGTAGCTCCAAGAACCGCCGCGCACAACGCGGGCGGTGACTGCCGCCGCTGCTGTATACAAAGGATCTGTCACTGGCTCGGCTGAAAGATTCTGTTGCCAAGCGTCAGCACACCATTCCCAGACATTGCCGTGCATTTCGTATAAACCCCAGTCATTAGCGGGCAAGGATTTGACCGGAACCGTCTGCTTTCTGTACACCCCCTTCCCGCCATTCGCGTAAGGGTATTCACCATGGTAATTGACCTGTTCTGGCGTGATATTGGCACCAAACGAAAAAGGTGTGTTGGTTCCGGCACGGCACGCGTATTCCCATTGCGCATCGCTAGGCAACCTAGCTTGCAAACCGGGGAACAGACTGTTCAGTTTTTCGATAAAAGCCTGTGCATCCTGCCAACTAACTTGCTCCACCGGATTTTCAGGATGATCTTTAAAGTTGCTGGGATTATCGCCCATCACCGCTTGCCAAAAGGCTTGGGTGACGGTGGTATCGGCCATCCAATAGCCTAGACTGAGTGTGACCTGATGCCGAGTTTCGGTGCCTTTACCTTCTTCATGCCCATACCATTCCCGTTGTGGTTCATCGTCTGGGCTACCCATCCAGAATGTGCCGGGTGCTAGCCAGCGGAAGCGTTGTGTGACCTTCCCTAGGCTAAGCTCGGCATACAGGCCATAACGGTCAAAACCTACCCTATCGGTAGTTTCGTTAAGCCGCCAATGACAGTCATTTGGCGTATCTACCGCAGACAGCGGGCTAGTGGCGGCTTGCCAAGTAAAGGCATAGTGTTGGCCAGCAAAAGCCAAGTACGCGTTTAGCCCAGCCGATGATTGCGTTATTGCATACGCCCAGCTTGGCTTAGGTATCGGCAAGAGTTGTAATTGCTCAAGGCCGGTATACAAGCTGATGGCAGCGCCTGTCAACGGGATGCACGGCGCTGGCTCTGTGCTTAATAAGGGCAATTGTCTAGTGCAGTCTTCGCCTTGAATGGCAACACTCACACTATCGCGTGCGGCGATAAATTCCGCCAAGACTACACCGGTTTGCAAGCCGTTAAAACTGCTGGGCTGGGGGGTGATAAGCAACTGTTCGCCTTTTTGCAACAGATAATAGGTTTGTGGGGTGACTGCTTGACCGCTGACGGTTTGCACGATGACCGCATCATAGTCCAGCGGGATTGCTGCGCCTTGACGTATGTCGTCCTGATAAGCCAAGCCATACAAGGCACTGGCATAATCCCGGTAATGGCGTTTACTGGCGGCCCCCAAGCGTTGCAAATGCCGTCTGGCGTAGTGGCCTAGCGCGTTTTCACCTTGATTGTCGTAATAACGACGGGTTAAGCGCAGCATAAATTGTTCAGCCCGCGCCACATCAGCCAATCCGTCCAAGCCAAAATTGACCAAGGGCTGGGCATTAAGCACTTCTTCTGCCCATACTGCCGGAAATTGGCTGCTATGCTGGGCTTTCAGCAAGCTTAAGACCTGCTGTTGCAGTTCGGCTGGCTCGTGCTTAAAGCGTTGCTGGTAGTTATTGCGCTTGTCGGGTTTTAGTGACATAGCGGTATAACCCCACATAACATCGTCATGCAGCCACACTGCCGCTTCGATGCCGCTATCGGCTTGCCGCGCGGGTAAACAAGCCAACACCGCCCGCAGGAGTTCCGGTTCTACATGGGCGGCGATGGACAATAAACCCAACACCCGGCTGACCGCCTGCTGGTGGGCTGCTAGATCGGCATCTTTGCGTTGTATTTGTAAACGGCTGTGTTTGTTCCACAGTATGTGCCGGACTTGCTTGTGCAAGGTTGGGTCTTGCTGGGCTGGGGAAATGGGGGCCAACACCACCGGAATAATGCTTTGCCGATGGCATTGCTGTAGCAATGCCATCCAATGCTGACCCACCCCAGTTTCTGCACCAGCCAATTGCCCTAAATCGCTAATAATCAACACCACGCTTTGCGCTTGTAGCGGTTGCCAAGGCCGTAATTGCTGCTGGTCGTCAAACAAATCCCAGTATTCACCCAAGGGCTGGTCGTCCAATACCCGAATGTCCAAGCCGCTACGCCCATGTTTACGGGCGATGGCTGCACAAAGCTCTCGGGCATCTTGCCAAAAAGGCCGCATCCGGGGGTTTAAATCCACCAACACCACCACCCGCCCAGCCGGAATAAGCCGGGCTTTACGCGGCAGTTGGCTGAGCATTTTTAAGGTCGCCACGTGCTTGACCAGTTTGGGCACATCTAAGCAGCGTCCTATGCTATGCACCAATGTTTGCCGTAAGAATTCCGACAGCCGGGGTGCAGGTAAGATGGCTTGCCAAGGTAGTGGCGCGGCGTCTGACCAAGGCTGCAAGTCATCGTCGTGTAAGGCTGGCACATTCTGAACAGCGGCAGGTAAACCGTTGTTGGACGTTTCGGGGGTGGCGTAGTGCTGGCGGGTTTGTACGACGTAAAACCATTCTGGCGCTGCTTTGCCATTGCTTGGCTGGGTAGGCTCCGATTCGTCCGGTGCTGGATTTTGCTTGCGTGGTGTTGTGGTGTCGGTTGGCTGGGCTAGGGACTGCTGCGGTGGCGTTGGCAAAACAAAACCCAATAAAGGCGCGGCCAGCTGCTGTGCGGCTAGCGTTGGGTATAGTTGCAATGAACGCAACAAATCACCCCGGCTGACTTGACTACCGTGGCGCATCTACATAGCCTTTTTCA
>JABFST010000177.1 GCA_013140465.1 Methylococcaceae bacterium | reverse complement strand
ACAGACGACGGCCTCATCCCCGTTATCGCGCAACAACACGACACCGGCAAAGTGGTGATGTTTGCCTGGATGAACCGCGAATCCTTGGCCCTAACCGTACAAGAAGGCTATGCCGTGTATTGGTCGCGCTCACGCGGCAGGTTATGGCGCAAAGGCGAAGAATCGGGGCATCGGCAAAAAGTGTTAGGCGTGTTCTTGGATTGCGACGAAGATGTGGTGTTGCTGCATATTGAACAAGAAGGCGGCATTGCCTGTCACACTGGACGGGAGAGTTGTTTTTATCGGCAATTGCTAGATGGCGAATGGCAAGCTGTTGAACCTGTGTTGAAAGACCCTAAGCAGATTTATCATAGCTGATCGACAAGCCGGCAATGTCTAAAAGCAGAAAAGAACTCGAAGTAGAAAATGAAATGCTTAAGCGGGTGGGGTATGGCGCCAACCTCACCAAAATTATAATTGCCCTGATTCAATATGGGGCACTTGCTTTTGTTTTTTATTGCTTGTCTGATACGGCTAAGAGTTTAGCCGGACTAAACACGGTGGCCTCTTTTGATGTACCCTTTATGAATGGCGTGCTAGGCGCAATCTTTGGCGGCGGCGGCATCGTGTATGGGCATCAGCAGAACAAATCACGAAAAAATACTGTAGAACGGTTACAAAAACGTATTCAAGACCTTGAAAAACAACTAGATCCCAATTGCTCTACTAGCGGCCTAACAAGCCGTGGCGAAACCCACCCAGAGGACATGTGATGGTTGATTTACTTTTATTTTATATGCTAATAGCCTTAATCTGGTGGCTATTCGCGTTTTTATTTAAAGACTATAGTGTTGATTGCACAAGGCAAAGATTATTTAACATTCGGGATGAATTGTTTGACTGTGCCGCGCGTGAAGAAATTAATTTTAATGATGAGGCTTATATCATAACAAGAACCATGTTAAATGGCGCAATACGCTTTGCCCACACGCTGAGTGTCACTCAATTTATGGTCATGGCTTTAGTGGCGGGCAAAAAAAACAAAGAATACAGTGCTGATTTTATAAGCAATCTTGATATGTCCATAAAAAAGCTGACCAAACACCAGCAAGCTATTATTAAGGGTGCGATTTTTAAGATGCACATCGTGGTTTTTTTACATTTGTTAAATACCTCGTTGTTGTTATTTCCTGTTTTTTTTATGTTCAAAATACTCTTCAGGTTATTTACCGCAATAAAACTTAATGAAAAAATCGGACACTCAACCTTATGGAATGCAATTGATGCCCAAGCCAATCTAATCGGAAGAGCTTAATAAGAATATGAACAATACACTCACCCAACTCGCAGAAATCCTAGAACAACGCAAACACCAATCCGCCGACACCTCCTATGTCGCCAGCCTGTACGCCAAAGGTTTGGACACCATCTTAAAAAAACTGGGCGAAGAGGCCACGGAAACCGTGATCGCCGCCAAAAATGGCGAAGCGCAGCAAATTATCTACGAAATGGCGGATTTGTGGTTCCATTGCTTGGTGCTGTTGGCTAACCAAGGTTTGGGGCCTGATGATGTGTTGCAGGAATTGCAGCGGCGTTTTGGCCTGTCTGGCCTAGAAGAAAAGGCCCGGCGCAGCCAGTAGCTGCCTTTAAGATAAGCCAATCTAATAATATCGCTTTATTGTATGGGCTTAGGCTCTTACACTAGTTGGGTTAAGGGTTTGGGGAACACGCCCCGATAAGCCCGTCCAACGCAAAGCAAACTAATCAATCACAGGAGTTTAAGCAATGGGTATAGGCATCAAAGAATTATTGGTCGTATTAGTGATCGCTATGGTGGTGTTTGGCACTAAAAAACTCGGCAATGTCGGCGCAGACTTAGGCAAGGCCATTAAGGGTTTCCGCTCGGCGGTTAAAGAAGGCGAAGACGATAAAAAAACTGCAGAGGGTGACGACGAAGCCTTAGACGGCGTAGTGACCGCCAAGAAAAACGAAAAAGTCTGATATGTTTGAAATAGGCTTCTCAGAATTGCTGATGGTCGGCTTAGTCAGCCTATTGGTCATCGGCCCCGAACGCTTGCCTAAAGTTGCGCGGTTGGCAGGGTTTTGGATAGGTAAGGCACGCGCGATGGTCAATTCCGTCAAGGCCGAAATCAAACACGAACTGCAAGCCGAAGAACTGCGGCAAATCTTAAAAGAACAGGACGACTTGCACGAATTCCACGCAGCGCTTAATGATTCAGAAGCTGCTGTCAACACCATCAAAGCGTCGTTGGCAGACTTGCCGGAAGAAGCCCTCAGCCCACAAGCTGTCAAGGCCGAAATCAAGCACGAGCTACACGCTGAAGAACTGCGACAGATAATGAAAGAACAGGACGACTTGCAAGAATTCCACGCAGCGCTTAATGATTCGGAAGACGCTGTCAACACCATCAAAGCTTCGTTGGCGGATTTGCCCGAAGAAGCCCTCAGCTCACAAGCCGACCATGAGCCAAAGTAGCTTTGAAGAGGCCGCGCTGCCGTTTATCAGCCACCTGATTGAATTGCGTAACCGCTTGCTTAAGGTGGTGTTATGCGTGTTAGCGATATTTTTGGGGCTGTCGGTTTATGCCAACCAAATCTATAGTTTTTTGGCGGGGCCTTTATTAAAGCACATGCCTAAAAACAGCTCGATGATCGCCATCGATGTCGCATCGCCTTTTTTAACGCCGTTCAAATTGGCCTTGGTTGCGGCGGTGTTTATTTCCGTCCCCGTTATTTTGTACCAATTCTGGGCGTTTGTGGCGCCCGGTTTGTATCGGCGCGAACGGCGCATGATCTTCCCCTTATTGGTTGCC
>JABFST010000253.1 GCA_013140465.1 Methylococcaceae bacterium | reverse complement strand
GTGCGGCACTGATGACCAAACTGGTGTTGCTGCCATAGCCGACATCGTTGCTGTCCCTAGGGTCGGCAAGCACTATGCCCGTGATCGCGGTGGCAGTGTTTTCTTGTATGACCGTGGGGCTGGTGCGTATGTTTTGCACGCCTGTGGCGAGATCGACATCTAGGCTGGGTTCATCATTGATGGCATTGATGTTAATCAGCAGGTTGGACGTGGCGCTTAAGGCAGTCACGGCAACACCAGCCTCACCGTTGCCCAAATCGGTGGCGGTTATGGTTAGGCTACGCGCTGTCTCGGCAATGCTGTTGAGATTGTTGGCATCGGCGACGGGGGTGTAGGTCAGGCTATCTAAGGTATTGTTAACGTCGGCGAGCGTACCGCGCAAGCCCACCCTGCCAGAATTTAATGCCCCGTTAAATAACTGGGTGTTGCCGACTAAACTGAGGTTAAGTGCGCCTGTGGGGATCGTCAAGACCACCTCGACCTGGCCCGTGCGTGCATCGACATCGGCAATAGCGATGCTGATGCCAAGGTTGATAACGGTATCTTCATTAGTGGCTACGCTGCCCGGATGGCTGATAGTCGGCGCATCATTGACCGGATCAATACCAGTGACCACGACTGAGCTGCTGGCACTATGCACGTCAGAACCGCCAGCCGCCGCGCCCAAGCCGTTATTGCCCAAATCGTCAAAGCGGACAGTGATGGTTTCGCTGGTGTCCGGGTCATCACCCGGCACATAACGCGCCGTGTTTAAAGCGGTTTGCAACTGTGCCAAGGTGCCAATAAAGCTTATGCTGTTGCTGCCTCCGCCCCAATCGCCTTCGCCCCTGTCTATGGCGGGCGTGCCAGCACTGATGCTGATGCCCGTGTTGGGGTCGATGACAAAGCCGCCATGCGCTACGCTTAGCGTCACTTGGCCTAGGTTGCTGCCTTCAAGACGCGCCAAATCGATGTCGCTGAGGTTAAAAATCGGCCCCAATAAAATGGGGATGTTTTCGTTGTTAAGGCCCGCTGCGGTGATGGTCGGCTCTAAGCGGGTGATGCTAGGGGCATCATTTAAGGCGAAGAGGGTTAAGGCAACCGTATCGGTGGCTTTTGAAAACGGCTGGGTATCGCTAAACGGGTTGCCAATAAGGCTGGGGGTCAGGCCAATGTCCACACGGGTATCGCCATTTTGGAACAGGGTTTGGTCCCAAGCGCGTATGGTCAGTGCGGCGGTCAAGGTGCCGTTTATATCGGCATTGGGCTGAAAATACAGGCGGGTATTGGCATTGTTGGCTAATAACACCGCGCTAAATTCCGTGGGCTTACCCAACACTTGCCAGTTTGTGCCGCCATCTAGGCTGTAATACCAGCGGCCTTGGCTATCGTCCGCCCCGACGATGGCTATGCCGAGCAAAGCCCCGTTATCCACATCGGAGATACCGCCCAGCAAGCTGTCGAGGGTGTCGCCGACTGCCCCTACAGGTGCGGGTGCATCTTCAAATTGAAACAGGTTTAAGTTGGTGTCGGCAAGTTGCGGCGCATCATTAAGGGCATAAATACTTAGCGTTGCGGTATCGTGGGCGATGGAAAACGCCGAAGTATCGTCGGGTATCGGGGCATGGGCGGCGGTGGTGTCGGCATAACTGCCTGGTGCACCACTGCTTTGATCCCACGCGCGGTATGTCACGCTGGCGGTGTCGGCATTTTTGCCGTCGGGAATGAAGCGGATGTAATCAGTGGCACGCAATAAGAGGGCTTGGTTATCAGATACAGGCCCTATATCAAACCAATTGCTGTTGTCGGTGCTGTATTGCCAGCTGCCGTTGCCACTGCTCAGCCCGGTGATCGCGATGCCTTGCACGGCATCGGCGTCGGTATCGCTAATACTGGAATTAATCGTGCTTGGGACTATAGACAAGATGTCCCGCACTTGGGAAACCACGGTTTCGTTATCTTCGCTGGCGGTTTCTAAAACCGGGCTGACCGGGATTAATTGGGGTGCGTCATTGGCGCGGATAACATTGATGTAAGTCGTGCCGATTACCGTGTCGATGCCACCGTTGGCAACCCCGCCGCCATCATTGACTAAAAATTCGACAGTGCGCAATCCTGGCTCGGGGTTAACGCGGTCGGTGTTGGCAAATTGGATGCTGGCAATCAAGGCCCGCACTTCGGCTTCATGGGCGTTGCTGTTAAAGCGTATCAGCAACGGCCTACCATTAGCACCCCCTTCGGCGACACCAAACACCATGCCGCCATAACTCACCGCGCCCGTTTCGCCGTTATAGCCAATTTGCCCTGTCCCTATACCTTGGTTGCGGATGGACAGTTGGTCAGCATCATGCACAAAAACGTCGGTGAGCGAGACCGATAACAAGCCATTGTTAAAATTACTGTAGTTATTGGCTAAGTCCACATCGCTAAAGGTGATTTGGCTATCGATTAGCAGTGCCGCATCGCCTTCCACATAGTTTATGGTGTCACCCATATTCCCTAACTGGGGTGCATCATTGACGGGCGTAACCAAGAAACTGAAAGTGGCGGCGGGTTCGTTTTGACCGCTACTGTCAGACAACACAAAGCTAAATTGGTCGTCTATATTGGTGATGCTAAGGTCGGGTTCGCTGCCGTCATGGCGGTAGTGCAGCTTGCCGGAGATGATGTCTTGCAAGCTAAAGGCACTGCCCGCACCCAACAAGACTTGCGTGCCGTTCTCATCGATATACAACTGCCCGTGGCTGACGGTGCTGCTGATACGGTATTGCACTTGTTCGGGATCGTTATCAGGATCCACCAACACGCCGTTACCATCCGCCCCCAAAAACTCGGTGGTGATGACCGTGTCTGTGCCTTCGTTAACAATCATGGGGTTATTGCGGTACAGGATTGGCGGGTCGTTAATCGGAATAATGTTGATATTGACGAAGCCATTGCTGCTAAATAGCGGCTCTAGGTCGTTGGCGGCATAACTAAAGCTGTCGGAAGTCCGTTCGCTGCCGTCTTGCACATAACGCAGCTTGCCCGCGTTAAGGTCTGCCCAAGTGAATTCAGCTAGGCTCGTGCCTATATCGGCTGAGGTCAGCACGACATAGCCGCTGCCACGGTCAATTTCCAGTGTGCCTGCGGTCGGCAAAGACGTAATGCGGTAGCGCAGTTCGCTGAGGCTGTTGTCGCTGTCGCTGACATTAAGCTCAATCGTACCCAATACTTTGACGCGCCCAGGGTTGTTGGGGATATTCACGTTGTCGATGTTGCTGACACCTTCACTGACGGTCAGGCTGCCACCATTGGCAACTGGCGCGTCATTGACATTGACGATGGTGAAGTTAATCGTGCGCGTGGGGCTGCGCGTAATCGTGCCTTTGCCTAGCGTGATCGTGTTGGTGCCATCGCTGACAGTGACGCTGGGGTTTTCGACAACGCCTACCCCCGGGGTGATGACTATATCGCCGACCTGCACCACACCGCCGTCTTCTAGGTGGACGCTGATGCTGTCGTTGCGTAGTTCGGAATCAGGGTTATGGAAATAGGCAATCTCCCCATCACGGACATCTTGGGCGCTAAAACGCGAACCGCCTGTCAATGCCACCCAAAACTCGCCATTCCAACGGCTTAAGGTGCCGCCAGCGGGTGGGCTGTCCAGCACATAATTGAGCAAATTGTCGGGGCTGTCGTTATCGATGACCAGCAAGTTGACCAGCGACAACTTAACGGCATTGCTGACGTTTTGTAGCGAAAAACTGCCCGAGTTGCCGCCGCCCACATTGGCTTCCAATAAAGTTGTGCCGTCGGTATTGGTGCTGATGCTGCCTATGTCTTGGTTAATCAATGGCGCATCATTGGTGGGGCTGATGGTGATGGTCAGCGTAGAACTGCCGCCTATGTCGCCGCCTATGCGGCGCAAGTCTACGCTCTCGAACAAGTCGTAGGCATAAGGTTCGTCGCCATTATTGACATATACGACTTTGCCCGCGTCTATGTCCTGCTGGGTAAAGCTGTCACCGATCTGGAGCAGACGACCGTCCAGATAAATGCCGCCGTGTTCAGGGACGGAAGCTAGCAAATAAGAATTAGAGCCGCGCAGTACGATATTGCTTAAGGCCAGCACGCCGCCTTCGGGCGCGACTAAGGTCAGTGCGCCCTGGTTTGGGATGGGCGTAATCTGGTCTGGGGTGACATCAATGTTCATGGTGCCGACACCGATGCCGCCATCGCGGTCATTGACAGAAAAGCTAAAGGCATCGTCAGCGCCAGTGTAACCATCGTTGACATAAGCCAGCAACCCCGCCGCCAAATCGGCTTCGGTAAAGGTAGATCCTGCGCCGATGGCAATGCCGTCTAAGGTCAGCACCCCGTGGGTAGGCTCGCTGTTGAGCGTGTAGACGCGTGCGGATACGGCACTGTCAGGGTCGGTGGCGGTTAAGGTGGCATTGCGTGCCTGAAACTCAAGATTGCCGATGCTGCCGCTGCCGCCTTGCGCTATGGCTAAGGTGCTGGTGACGGCTATCGGCACGTCGTTGACGGCCACAATATCAAGCTGCACGAGGCTTTCGGCGAAACTATTGTTTAAGGTGGGATGATGGTCATTGGCACTGACGTTAAAAAAAGCTCTGGCGTTGTCGCCTATAGGTTCGGCCCCCGAGGAGATAAAACGCAAGGGCTGGGTATTGAGCGCGGCTTGGGTCAGCTGCAAACCGACAAACACATCGACATAAGCCGTACCGTTAAAATATTGCAGCTTGCCTACGTTAGGGTCGGGCAAGCTGTCGATAGTCAGCGTCATTAACGAAGCGTCGCCGTCGGCATCGTTCATACGCAGGTTAAGGTTGACGTATTCGGTGGTCAGTAAGGCTTCGGGTATGGATTGTTGGGTATCAGTGATGCTGATCGGCGCATTGACATCTTGGATGTTAATGTTGAGCGTGCGCGGGCTGGTGTCGCCGACTGCCGCACCCGCCGCGCCGAGTATGCCACCCGCGCCGTCGCGGACACTAAAGCTAAAGCTGTCGGTGGCGTTGTCGAGCAATTCGGTGGCGGTGTATTGATAGCTGATGCGGTTGCCAGCGGCAATATCCGCTTGCGAAAACAACGAACCCACGCCCATCTGCACGCCGTTTTTATACAGCACGCCTAAAGTCGGCACGCTTTCTAGGCGATACAGGATTTGCAGGTCTTTATTATCGGGATCGGTTAAGGGCAGTTGATCCGTGCTGATATAGACGCTGTTGCGTTCATTCACGTCTAGCGGCACAGGCGTTAAGGTGGGCGTATCGTTGCGGCTGTACACGTCGATATTCATCTGCACGCTGGCATCGCTAGTGGTAAAGCCATCCCAAGCACGGTAAGACAAGGTGGCTATGCCTGATTCTTGCGGATCAGAAGGGTTTAAGTCGGCAACAAAACGGATACTGGCACTGGCGGGCAAGAACACTTCACCGACTACCGTTTCCCAAATGCTGCTGCCGTTGAGCCGATATTGCACTTGCCCGGTCATGCCGTTGGTGTAGCTGAGGTCGGCATTGTTTATGGCTATGCCCAAAATCGTGCCGTTATCCACATCGGTCGCCAAACTGGCGGAGCCATTGGTCAATAGGCTGCTGACGGATAGCCCTGGGTTTTCGCTGTCGGTGGCGTTTTCTGGCAAGGTCAGGCCATTGGCTGTGCCGCCGATAATGATAGGTGCATCGTTAGTGCCTGTTATCGTTACGGTCAGGGTGGTCGTGGCATTGGCACCTGCACTGTCTTTCACCGTGTAACTGAACACATCGGTCACAGTTTGCCCAAACGCCAAGGCTTGCACGCTAATCAGGTTGTTGTCCAAGGCATAACTGTAGTTGCCGTCGCTGTTAAGTGTCAGCGTGCCATAGCTGCCCGCCACAGGGGCATCAAAGCCGCTAGACAGCGGCCCTGTGACGATCCCTACCGCTACGCCTTGAACGGTTTTGCTGTCGCCGCTGTCGGCATCGGTGTCGTTATCCAGCACATTGCCAACCGTGCTGCCCGTTTGGTCTTCGGTGCTGTTGGCGGTATCGGGGGCGGCGAAAGGCGCTTCGTTGACCGCCGTAACGGTAATCGTGCGCAGTAAATTGGCGGTTGATGTACCATCGAATGCAGATAGAGTCAGCGAGGCCGTGCCGTTAAAGTTAGGGCTGGGGGTGTAAGTCATGCCGTTAAGGGCGGCATTGACTGCCGTCACGCTACCTGTCATCGTCACGTTTGCCGTGCCGTTGCCGGACACGTTGCTCAGGCCGTCTATGCTGGCGAGGTCTAGTGTACCCGCCGAGATTTGTAAGCTGATGGTTTGGTCGCCTTCGTCCGCGTCTGCGACGACTATGCCAATAATTGCCAAGGGTGTATTTTCTGCGGTCGTGCGTGCGCTGAGGGTGTCGGTCAGTGTGGGGGCGGCCAGCAAGCCTTGGTAATCGCTTAGGTTAAGTGCGGTGGTGTCAATATCCCCAGTGCTGGCTTCCAACTGCCAGTTGCCGCCTATAGTGGCATTGCCTGTGGCATCGGTGGAAGCAGCGACATCCGCACCTGTGGCAGCCGCCAAGGCGGATAAAAAGTCTTGCCCTTGTGTGCCATCGCCGACATCGCAGCCATAAACCAGCACATCGGCATCGCTACTTAAAGCAGACTTAATCTGCGCCAGCGCATCGGCATGTTGCCCGCTGATGCTGTCGGTCGTCAGCGTGCTGTCACCCAAATGCAACTGCCCTTGGGCGCCGTGGCTAAGAATGTGGATGGCGTTTATGTCGGTGCGTCCATCTAAGGCGGCGGCGATTTGTGCCACGCCATCGTGTTGGTCATCCAGCACGATGACTTCGCCTTGATAATTTGCCAACCAAGGTTGCAGGTCTTTAACACTGGCATCAACAAACACTAGGCTATGGGCGTTTTGCGTGGGGCTGATGGGCGTAGGCTGTGGGTCTGGCAATACCGCAAACGCGGGTGTAGTGGCGGCTGCGGGGGCTGGCAACGGAGCGGCTGGCTCGACGCTATGGGCCTGATAGGCTATAGTGTCTGTATGCGCGGTGAAAGTGGGTAGCGGTGTCGGTTCTGCGGCAGGGCTAGGGACAGGTATGGGTTCTGCTACGCTTTCCGCTACCGTTGCCAGCACAGCACCATCAAATACCCAGCGGTTTTCCAAGGCTAAGCGCAAGCGGCGGGATATGGACGGACGATGCTGGACGGGCGGATGACAAGATTTTTTCATCGGGATAGGGTGTATACTCGATTTTACGCTGTAGGCGTGCAAAAAATAATGGGGCTAAGCAGCAAAACCCATGCGGGGGTGGGCCATCCCCGTCACGCCGATTGTTGGTTATTCTGTGCTTAACGGCTTTATATTATCGCTTATGCTAACCCGACTGATTGTTTATTTGGCTTATTTTTTGAAAACTTCGCCGTATTATAGGAACACTAAGCGGTTTTTTTACCATTTGCTGGTCAATCCTGAAAGCCGGATTAAATCATACTTTGACGGGGTGATGATAGCCCTGATTATGCTGAGTGTGTATTTGTTGATCTATCAGGTAGATATGCGCCTAAGCAACCTAGATCAGGACTTGGAGCAGCTGCTGGTCAGCTTATTCATCATCGAATATCTGTTGCGGGTTTGGCTGCACAATGATGTCCACCAGTTAGTGCTGCGGCATTACGAAACCGCCCAGTATTTAAATTGCCGTATACGCTGGCTGGCCTTGGCCCGCGAGGTGTTAGCCAAAAAGCTGGCGTTTGTGCTGTCATCTTTGGCAATCATTGATTTATTGGCGATTTTGCCCAGCTACGCGCCTTTTGCGGGTATGCGGATGCTGTTGATATTCCGCTTGTTTAAGCTGTTCAGGTATTTTAAGAGCCTGCACCTGTTCGCCAAAGTGTTGGGCAGCAAACGCTTTGAGCTCTACAGCTTGGCCTTATTGCTAGGGTTTTTGGTGTTTATAGGCAGCACTGGGATTTATCTGTTTGAGCATCCCAGCAATAGCTTACAAGTAGGCAGTTTGTTTGATGCCGTGTATTGGGCCATCGTCACCGTGTCGTCAGTGGGTTATGGCGACATAGCCCCACAAACCGTGGGCGGGCGGCTGGTCGCCATTGCCTTAATCCTAACAGGGCTGGGGGTGTTGTCGTTTTTTATCTCGATTGTCGTGTCGGCGTTTAGCGACAAAATACAAGATGCCCGCGACAACCAAATTTATGCCGAGCTTAAGCGCAGCAAAGATTATGTAATTATCTGCGGTTTTGGGCGTGTAGGCCGCCATATTGCAATGCAGTTAGACAAACATCGGCAAGCGTTTATGGTGATCGACAATAAAGAAGCCCATGCCAACCTAGCCCGACGCCTAGGCTATCGCGCCGTCCACGCCGATGCCAGCCAAAATGAGGTGCTGATCAACGCGGGTATCAAGCAGCGCGCCAAGGCGGTGCTCTGCACCACGGGCGATGATGTGGTGAACGTGTACATCACCCTGACCAGCCGTTACCTCAGCCCCGAAGTGCGCATCATCTCGCGCGCCAACAACCAAGATAACGTCAAAAAACTCTATCAGGCGGGTGCGGACAATGTGATCCAACCGTTTGAGATAGCGGCGATGGCAGTCGCCGAATATATTGGGCAACCCGTCGCCTTTGAGGCCATTTTGGGCATTATCCGCGAAGAAAAACAATTCATCTTAGACACGCTGGCGGTGCCGGAAGGTTGTTTGTTGGACGGCATACAAATCCTTGAGGCCGGACTGGAGCAGCGTAAGCTGATGCTGGTAGGAGTCGTGAGCGCCAATCCTATCCACCGCAAACATAAAAACAGCTATCGGCTAAAAAACCAGCATTTTTACTTCAACCCCACGCCGCATTTTATACTCCATGCGGGCGATCTGCTGGTGGTGTTGGGGCGGGAAATCAGCATCGCGTATTTTCGTAGCCAAATTGAGCATAGCCGCGCCAAAAAAGGATACTTACGATGAAACGCATTGCCGTATTTGGCTATAGTATAATGTCATTGGAAGTGATGGGGCGTTTGGACTCGGCTTTGTACAGCATGGTGTTTGTCGGCAGGGACGACGCTGAAGCCGCGCACGTTGCCGAACGCGGTTTTGCCACCAAAGTGTTGGACTTTCGTAACGACGAAGCCCTCAAATCCTTAGGCATAGGCGTTGATATAGACATTGTATTTTGTTTTTATCCGCGCGATTCCGACAATGTGTTTTTAACGCTTTCCGCCAGGGCCATCGACAAAAGCCTGACCATCGTAGCCATCGTCGATGAACCCCAAGCCGCTGAAAAACTCCTAGCGGCAGGGGCCGATAAAATTATCGACCCCTACGAGATTTGCGGGCGCAAAACCCATGACATGCTCAGCAAGCCGGACATTACCCACATTTTAGACGCGACGGTGTTTGGGCGGCATGATTTGCACATTGCCCAAATTGAAATCCCCAAAGGTTCGCCGCTGGAAAACACCCGCAGCTGCGACTTAAAGCTTAACGTACACCATAATCTAATCCTGATAGGCGTAGTCGATAAAGAAACCAGCGCCAACCTGCATTTTGCCGTAGGCGAACAGGACTGCACCCTCAACGCAGGTGATGTGTTGGTGGTTTTAGGGCCAGCGCGGGAAATTCGGGCGTTTAAGGAAAC
>JABFST010000350.1 GCA_013140465.1 Methylococcaceae bacterium | reverse complement strand
TGCAAAATCCTTAGCGCAAGGTTTTACGCTATTAGAAATGCTGGTCGTCTTGGTCATTATCGGCTTGCTCGCGGGCTTGGTTGGCCCTAGGCTGTTTGGTAAAGTTGACAGCTCTAAAGTCAGCACCGCCGAAACCCAAATCAAAATGCTGAAAGGCGCGTTAGAAACCATGCGTTTGGACATCAACCGTTTCCCTACCGCCGAAGAAGGGCTAAAACTGCTTTATGACAAGCCCAGCCAAGAACCTATCAAAAACCTCTGGCAAGGCCCTTATCTGGATGAAGCCGTGCCTTTAGATCCTTGGGAAAAACCTTACCAATACAGCCTGCCCGGCAAAGACGGACAACCTTTTGCCTTGTATTCGTTTGGTGCCGACGGACAAGCGGGCGGCGAAGGCATCGCTGCTGACGTAGGTTATCTGCCCCAATAAATGCGTGGCTACACCCTGTTAGAACTGCTGGTCGTCTTGGTGCTGTTATCCCTGGTCACAGGTTTGATTATGCCCAGACTGACCACGCTTTATGAAAGTGCCGTGCGTGCCTACCAACTCCAAGACGTGTTACAGCAAATTGCAGGGCTGGGCTACCAAGCCTACCAACAAGGCAAAAGCTACCGTTTGGGTGCGCCCAAGCCGCCTGACCAAACCGACAGTTTGTCCTTAACCCTGCCGGAAGACTGGCAGGTCAGTGCCGAACCCGCTATCGAGTATTACGCCAATGGTGTTTGTACGGGTGGCATCATCACCCTACAACACGCGACATTTAGCCAACAATGGCAACTTAATCCGCCCTTGTGCCAACCGAGTGCTTATGTCGCCCAATAAACTGCAACGCCGCCAAACAGGCTTTACCCTCTTGGAAGCCATAGTCGCCTTAGTGTTGCTCAGCACCACGGGCATGGCTTTGTTCAGTTGGATTAACACTACCCTCAGCGGGCTTAACCACGCTTTGGACAGCAGCCAAAAAACCCACTATCGGCACAATGCCCTCGCGCTGATGCAGCAAGTCAATCCTGCACTAGCTGACAAAGGCACGCTTAATAGCCCTGACTTTACCCTCAACTGGCAAGCCACCCCGATAACGCCACCGACTCCTGAACTTGATGTCAACGGCACAGAACAACCGGCATTGCTTAGGCTATACAACACTAAAGTCAGCATCTTGCGTGAGGGGCAAGTCGTCGATGAATTTTCCCTTAGGCTTGTCGGCTACCTACGCACCGGATGATGGCCCGCCCTAACCCTAAAGCCCACGGTTTTACCCTGATGGAAGTGCTGGTGGTACTGGTGCTGGTCAGCTTGCTGACAGGCTTGCTTATGGAAGGTTTCGCCTATGTGTTGCGGCTGCGTTTTAGCGTGACCACCCAACTAAAACGCCAACGCGTGCAGCAATTGCAAGAACATTGGTACCGAAACCTGCTGACGGGGCTGATGGTCAATAGCCGCGATGAACCCACGTTGTTTAAGGGCAGTCCGACGGTGTTACAAGGCCAATCCATAAACACTTTAGATGCGCACATAGGTGTGCTACAAACCTTCACCTTAACGCTAGACATCAAAGGCGACCACACCACTCTGCGCTACCAAAGCAGCAACGCCGAAAACTGGATACTAGGCGAATGGACTGCGGGCACAGCGGCATTCAGTTATTTGGATTACCAAGGCCATTGGCTCAGCGATTGGCCGCCTAAATTTGGTGTTGTCAGCCAACAACTGCCCAATGCCATCCAAGTGCATATCGCCAGCGAAACCCAGCCCATCACTTGGCTAGTCAGCTTGCCGGGCAGGACCAACCCCAAACCGCGTTTGGACGACTTGTTATGAAGCCCGCACACCCCCAAACTAAGCCCCAACAAGGCTTTATTTTGGTCGCCAGCTTATGGCTGATCGTGTTTGTCACGATTGCCGCCGCGTACCTGGCGCAATGGGCGGGAGAAGTACGCCAACAAACCCTAAACCAACACCAAGACTTACAGGCCGAAATCGATTTTCACGGCACTTTAGCGACTTTACTGTATTTGCTGAACACCAGTTATATCAACGAATACGGCGTTATCCTCAGCACCCTCAGCGAACAACAGCGCGATGCGATCATCTTAGGCTTAGACCTAGGCATAAAAAACGACGAAAGCCAGTTCCTAAAACTCCATGACCAAGCCTATCATGGCTTAGGCGACACGCTGTTCTCGGTGCAAGATGAAAACGGGCTGATTGCCGTCAATAGCGAACAACCTACTCAATTGCACTATATGCTGGGCTTGTTCGGCTTGCCGACAACGGCGCGTAACCAAGCCATAGACCGCTTGTTGGATTATGAAGACTATGACAGCCTACATCGCCTTAACGGCGCAGAAGCTCGGCAATACCGCGAAAAAAACCGCCCAGCCCCGGCCAATCGCCTGTTGTTGACCCCGTGGGAATTGCATAAGGTGTTAGGATGGGACGATTACCCGACACTATGGCAGAACAACTTGCCCCACTTGACCACGACCTACTTGGATGTAGTCCCCAATTTTAACGTCGCCCCCAAACAAGTGCTGCAAACTGCGATGGGCATCACCCGCGAAGATGCCGAAAAACTCATCAAGGCCCGCACGGTCACGCCTATTTTGGGCTTGGACCATATATACCAAATCATCGGCAAATCCTTGTTGATAGACCCACTGTCTTACACCTCAAGGCCGTCCAATTTTATGCGCATTAGCCTCTGGCATCCGCAAACTGGACGGATGCGGGAAATTCACTTAGAATTGCATACGCCCATTCTGGAAAAAGAGGCCGCCATCCAGACCCGTCGCCCCTGGACTATTGATTACC
>JABFST010000277.1 GCA_013140465.1 Methylococcaceae bacterium | reverse complement strand
CCGGGGTTGCCGTGTTACTGTAGTACCCGCGCAAACACCCGCTGAAGCCGTGTTGGCGATGCAGCCCGATGGCGTGTTTTTATCCAACGGCCCGGGTGATCCTGAACCCTGCACTTATGCCATTACTGCGATAGCCACTATTTTGGCAACCAAAACCCCGGTATTTGGGATTTGCTTAGGCCATCAATTGCTGGCCTTAGCGAGTGGTGCAAAAACCGAAAAAATGAAATTCGGCCATCATGGCGCCAACCATCCGGTACAAGACATCGCTAGCGGACGGGTGATGATTAGCAGCCAAAACCACGGTTTTGCCGTCAATGAAGCCAGCTTGCCCGAAAACTTAATCGCCACCCATCGTTCTTTGTTCGATGGCAGTTTGCAAGGCATCAAACGCACCGATTGCCCCGCGTTCAGCTTTCAGGGCCATCCCGAAGCCAGCCCAGGGCCGCATGATGTGGAAGGCTTGTTTGATGAGTTTATTGCGATGATGGCGGTTTAGCTTTAGTAGCGGTTAAATCCACGATTGGGTTTATCGAGCTTATTTATAAAGCGATGCGGTTAAATAAATGTAGGGGCGAATTTATTCGCCTCTTGTTAGCTGAGTAGTCCAGTAGGTTGGGTTAGTGAAAGCGTAACCCGACATTTTCGGCAATAGCGTTTTTGTCGGGTTACGGCTATTGAGACTGTGAAAGTATTTCAAATACTCACGTTTTAAGTAGAGACTGGAGTGAAAACACATGTTTTTTCACTCCGATGAGCAAGCTCACGTTAATGCTTTCACAGTCTCTATTGCCAAACCCGATCAATAAAACTAGCTTAGGAGTTGATAAGCATGTCGGCATTACAAAAACTTAACTCTTTTACAGAACAAGACTACCTGACTTATGAACTGACGGCTGACATCCGCCATGAATTTGTCGATGGACAGCTTTATGCGATGGCGGGGGCAGGTGAGCGGCATAATCGTATCAGCCTTAATATAGGTTTTCACCTACGCGCAGCGGCACGCGGCGGGCTATGTGGTGTGTTTATCAGCGACATGAAATTACGCGCCGTACACCATAACGCCTACTATTACCCCGACGTAATGCTAGTGTGCAACCCCGACGACAACGGCGAATACTACAAACAACAACCGTGCTTTATTGCCGAAGTCTTGTCGCAAAGCACAGAAAACATAGACCGCCGCGAAAAATTGCTGGCTTATCTAAAAATCCCCAGCTTACGTTATTACTTGCTGGCAAGCACAACACAAAAAAGCGTTGAATATTTTGTCCGAGACGCGCAAGACGCATGGCAAACCGCATTCTTAGAGGCCGATGAAACGTTGGCTATTGACTGTGAAGGCTATCACTCGGTTTTAACCTTGGCGGATATTTATGAGGATGTGGTGGTTAGTTCAGTAGTTTAGGCGTAGCGTAACCCGACATTTACGGAAAAATTTACATAAATCACAGTTTTGTCGAGTTACGGCTATCGCCTAACCCGACCTACGAAACTTAGGCGTAATCATGCAACCCATATTAGCACCGTTTAGCGCGAGTATTGCAGAATTAAAAAGAAACCCCACCGCTTTGCTTAATCAAGCACAAGGTGAGGCTATCGCAATTCTTAACCATAATTTGCCAACAGCTTACCTCGTACCTGCTAATGTGTATGAGCAACTGATGGAAAAATTAGAAGATTATGAATTAGGCAAAATAGTGACAGAACGCCAAGCTGAAAAGCATTTGGCAATCGACGTTTCGCTTGATGATTTATAGATTAAAGTTTTTGCCTAGTGCGAAAAAAGAATGGGACAAGCTCGATAACAGCATTAAATCCAATTTTAAAAACAAGTTGGAAAAGTGTCTGAAAAATCCGCATATTCCAGCAAACCGCTTAACGGGTTTTGATAACGCTTATAAAATTAAACTTCGTTCAGTGGGGTATCGGCTTGCTAAGTAATATTTATAAGGATGTGGTTTTTGATAGCTTGTAGTTTGAGTTATTGATAGTGTAACTCATAGTCTATATATATGAAACTTATGCAGTATAAGTAGAGAATAGAAATGAATAATCAAAGTTCAATAAAATCTTTTTCAGTGTACGGTCTTTTTGGTACGCATGATGTACATATTCCTTTTGATGAAAATATTAAAATTTTAATTGGAGAAAATGGACTGGGTAAAACTCAAGTTTTGAATATTTTTTATTATACATTGACACAGAATTTTTTTAGATTAAGTGAGTTTAATTTTAATAGTATAAAATTACATTTTTTAAAAGGAAGTCCTATCGAAATACACAAAGATACTGTAATAAAGTTGGTTAAGAATTTGTATAAGCACCCTATGTTAGAAGATGTAATTAGGGATATTGGGTTTTCTCGATTTGAATTACTTAGAAATAGATTTGTCAACAATAAAGGAGATTGGCGGCGTATAGATGAGACGATTTTAACTTCAAAAACAGGAAGAAAATATCCAGCTCATCATGTATTTCGTGTACTCGAAGAATTTGAAAAGCTTAATAAAGAAGGAAAATTAGGAGGCATTTTAGATGAGTGTAGAAGAACAATTAAAGCTGAGATTGGTAATTTAGAAGTGCTTTATTTTCCTACTTTTAGGCGCGTAGAAGAAGATTTGCATAATCTTGGTTATGATGAAGATGACTTATTAGATAAAGATGATACAGTTATTCATTTTGATATGGATGACGTATCAAAAAAATTTAGAAGTATTGAAAATAAAATAGATCGATTATTAAAGGAGGGCTTTTCAAAAATCTCATCGGAAATTATTAGTCAATTGGTTAATGGCTTTGAAGGAACTGA
>JABFST010000379.1 GCA_013140465.1 Methylococcaceae bacterium | reverse complement strand
AAGAGACAAAGACGAAGGCATCAACGCCTTTAAAAGCAAAGAAAGCGGAGTAAGGAGTGTTGATGAAAACGACGATGACTGCGATATTGTGTTTGGGCGCAGCGCCATCCATTTTTATATACCCAACCATGCCAATGGCCCTTCCAGACGCCCCCCAGCGACCTCAAAATCGCCGGACGTGTTCCGGTTGCTGACCCAATTGCCCGAGTTTTCAGTCCTCAGTGATTCCGAACTGGACACGCTTGCCAACACGGCCTTGCAACACCCGTTTCCAACGGGCAGCGTGTTAGTCAAACAAGGCGACGAAGGCGATTCCCTGTTTGTCATATCGCAAGGCAGTGTCCGCGTGTACACCGAAGCCACTGACGACGAACCCGAAAAAACCTTGGCAACACTCGCGCCGGGCGCGTATTTTGGGGAAATGTCTTTGTTGACTGGCGCGACCCGCAGCGCCACCTTAACCGCCAACAGCGACACAGTAGCCTACGAAATCACTAAAGCCAGCCTGAAGCCGTTTATTGCCAACAACAACCAACTGCTCAAAGCCTTAAGCCAGCACATGGCAGACCGTCAGCTGTCAGTCGTGCATAGGGAGTTTTTAGAAAATCTGATTAAAACAGAAGAAGAAAAATTAGCCCACTCATTTTCTAACAAACTAAAAGACTTTTTTGGGCTTAAATAAGAAGTCTAAATTATTGGTAATTATTCAGAGCGACTTCTAATAAGTCAAATTTACCGTAGGCTGAGCGGAGTCGAAGCCGGTTTGTTCGCTTCGACTCCGCTCAGCGAACGGCTGTTCAGCTCAGGGAACGGCTGTTGTGCGCCGGATGCTGAATAGTTACAATTATTGTTTGTAAAAGGCTAAGTATCTTATTAGCCAATAAAAGGCCATAGCCAACTACCAACTACAATTCCGCCACCCTGTCCAACGCTTCCGACAACGTGGAAACAGGGTGGATAAGTAAGTCTTTAATAGGCGTTTTGGGGGCGTTGGCTTTTGGGATGACGGCGGTTTTAAAGCCGTGTTTGGCGGCGTCGTTTAAGCGGGCATGACCATTGGCAACAGGGCGGATTTCGCCGCTGAGGCCGATTTCGCCAAAAAAGAACATGTCGTGCGGGATAATCTTGTCGCGCAAACTGGAGACTACGCCAACAATAATCGCCAAATCCGAGCTGGTTTCGGTGATTTTAATGCCGCCGACAACATTGGCGTAGATCTCGTCTTGGGCGGTAAAAATGCCGCCGTGACGTGCCAAGACCGCCAATAGCATCGCCAAGCGGTTTTGGTCAAAGCCTACCGCTAAGCGGCGTGGGTTGCCGTATTGGCATTCGGTGACCAAAGCCTGGATTTCCACCAGCAAAGGCCGTGTGCCTTCCCACAACACCGTCACCACACTGCCCGACGAGGGTTTGTCGGCGCGGTTTAAAAACATCGCTGACGGGTTTTTCACTTCTTTTAAGCCCGCGCTGTCCATCGCAAAAAAGCCTAATTCGCCGACGCTGCCAAAGCGGTTTTTATCCGCACGCAACACCCTAAACCGTGCGTCATCAGTCGCCCCCAACATGACTTGGGTATCGACGATATGGCTTAAGGTCATCGGGCCTGCCAGTGATTGATCTTTGGTCACATGCCCGACCATAAAAATCGACACTTGGTGTTTTTTGGCGTACTGGGTCAGGTAGCTGGCGGATTCGCGCACTTGCGACACCGAACCCGGGGCGGAATCGGTATCTTGGGTGTGCATGACTTGGATGGAGTCGATGACCAATATCTGCGGTTTGAGTTCGTCGAGTTGGTCACAGATCCGTTGCACCGAGGTTTCCATCAGCATCATGATCTTATCGGCGGGCAGCTTTAAGCGGTGCGCACGTTCGGCGATTTGCTGCAAAGACTCTTCGCCCGACACATACAACACGCTGACCGAACGGTCGGCAATATTGGCGATGGCTTGCAGCAATAAGGTGCTTTTGCCCGCACCCGGTGCGCCGCCTATCAGCACGACGCTGCCTTTAACGATGCCGCCGCCCAAGACGCGGTCAAATTCGGAAATGCCAGTGGAGATACGCTCGGCTTGCGACAAGCTGACATCAGACAAGAGTTTGACTTCCGAACGACTGCCCGCATAGCCGGCACGGCTGCTGTGTTCTGTAGCCGATGTGCTTAGGCGGACTTCTTTAATCGTGTTCCATTCGCCGCAACTGGTGCATTGCCCGCCCCAACGCGGATAGTCTGCGCCGCATTGCTCACAGACGAAGGCGGTTTTGGTTTTTTTGACCATCAGGCATTAGCCTTAAAGTTCGGCATCGTGGTACACGTTTTGGACATCGTCCAAGTCATTAAGCATATCCAGAAATTTGTCGAATAAGGGGATGTCGTCACCCGTAACCGCAGTGGAATCTTTGGGGATAAACTGGATTTCATCGGCTTCAAAGTCGAGTTCGCCAAAGGCATCAGTTAAGGCTTGTTTGGCTTTGGCGTATTCGGCGGGGGGCGTAAATACAGTGATCGTGCCGTCTTCACTTTCTACATCGCCTACGTCCACGTCTGCGCTCAACAAGGCTTCCAGCACGGCATCTTCGTCGTCGTATTTAAAAGCAAAAATGGCAACGTGGTCAAAGGAATGGCTGACTGTGCCGGGTGTGCCGATTTTGCATTTGGTTTTGGTAAAGCACAGACGCACATCGCCAAACGTGCGGTTGGGGTTGTCGGTAAGACAATCGACTATCACTTTACAACCACCCGGGCCGTAGCCTTCGTAGCGGGCAGGGGCAAAATCTTCGCCTAAGCCGCCTTTGGCTTTATCGATAGCTTTTTCAATGACATGGC
>JABFST010000441.1 GCA_013140465.1 Methylococcaceae bacterium | reverse complement strand
GAAATGGTCTGCACCTTTTTTTCGCGCTTTTCTGATTTTTTTGAATCAAGCTGTTGGCTGACAAAATACACAAACAAGCCAATCAATAACGCTGCCACCAAGCCAGCCGCCAACTTCGGGATGTAAACCCGCCAGTGTTTGTTATCAGACATGGGCGTGTTACTTGACCAGGTTTTGGGTGACTAAACCAATTTGGGTGATGTCGATACGCCCCAACATAGCCAGTACATCCACGACGCTTTGGTATTGCACCGAAGCATCGCCCTTAATGACGATAGGCAGGCTAGGGTCTGCGGCACGATATTGTTGCAAAGTCGATTCTAACTGTTCCATCGTGACCGGAAACGTATCCAAAAATAAAGTCCCGTCAGCAGTAATCGTGATCGCCTTGGTTTTCGGCTTGGCCAAACTTGGCGCATCACTGGCTTTGGGCAGGTTCACGGTCACGCCTTGTACGGCTGCCGTGGTCATAATGATAAAAACGATCAACAATACATAAGCCAAATCCAGCATAGAGGTGACGTTGATTTCGTCGTAATTGTCCAATTCTTCTTCATAACGCATGGTGTTTACTCGTGGTTTTGGTGGTGGCTATTAGCTGTAACGTTCTGATAATTTTGTCGTGAACTCATCAACAAAAATGTACATATCCGCTTGAATAATCTTGATGCGGCTCGCCAAATAGCTATAACCAAACAAGGCCGGAATCGCTACCAACAAACCCGCTACCGTCGCTGCCAACGCAGCGGCAATACCTGGCGCAATCGCGTTCACGTTAATCTCGCCACTGGCGGCAATCTCACCAAAAGTAATCATTACCCCCAACACCGTACCTAACAAGCCCAAAAACGGCCCGCCACTGATGGCAATTGTCAACAACACCATCTGGTCATTCAGTTTTTGAATCTCGCGCACTAACACTGATTCCATCGTCGCCCGCACCGAATCGATGCCCTTGTCAGAAATGGTTTGTAAAGTTGCCTCAGAGCCTTCACCGCGAATTAAACGGCGGTTCATTTCCTCAACACCCACATGGTACAAGTTATACAACGACGATCCGGCAAAACGCGCATGACCGCCTGTTAGCGACAATAAAATAGGAGATTCGGCAATCTGGGCATCGTCATCGGTCATATCCCGATTTAACTGGCTGATGTCTTCGGCCTTAAGCTTAAGAAACGCCTCTTCAAAACGGCGGTTTTCCTTGTGGTTGCGGCCCAACACCACGGTTTTTACAATCATCACTATCCAGCTGATGACAAACATCACGCCTAACATGCCGATAATGATCCAACCATCTAAAGTTACGTCATTTAAAGTGGCAACAATCGTTGATCCGCCGCCGCTTTCTTCGGCATCTTCGGTGCCATTTTCGCCATAAACCAGCAACATACTGTTAGGGCCTTGCATCAGCGCATCAAAACCCAGCGCATTGGCATCGCGTGCGGTTTTAAATAAAGCCAAGTGATCCATCATGCCGACAAAACCGTGTTCATGTTTTGCATCAGCACCTAGGGTCAACTCTTCGGAAAATTCAGCTAACGTGACCGGAAACGTACCTGCGGGCTTGCCGTCCACAAATAACGCCAACTGCGTTGCCGTAGCGACCAAAGCCAAATGATGCCAAGCACCAGGCTCTACGGGCAAAGTACCCGCCAAGGATTGGCTCGCACCGCCGACTTCTTCTAAGGTCAACGTGGGGATTTTGTTTTTTAACGAAAGGGTCAGCTTTTGCTTAGGGCCAGCCAGATTGGCTACCGCGTTATCAACGGTTTGCGTAGCATCGGCATTTAACCACACCGAAAACGTCCAGCCTTGCTCTGGCTTTAACGACAACGCAGGGGCAGGTGCGATACGCACAAATTGGCTACCGTTAAACGCCGCCGCCTCGGCAATCAAACCGCCTTCGGCTGCCGTGCTGGTTGCTTCAACAGGGTTAAGGGCATTGGCTGTCAGGTCTTTTACGCCATTTTTGCCAAACGCATAGGTCAGCATTTGCGTAACATCAAACGAACCGCCCGCATCTTGGCCATCGGCGGCTTCTGGGTTGCCAAAATACAACCACACCGCAGCTTCAGGCAGGGTCGCCATGCCTTTGGGTAATTTCACCCAAAGCAAAGCCATTTCATTGATAGGATCTAGTTTTTCGATAAAAAACTTTAGCGGCGTTTGCTCGTCGGCACTCATCACGCGAAAATCTTTACCGTTTTCGGACAAATCCAAAAAATTGGCAAAATTGCCTGTGTGCAAACGTATCAGGGCATAAGCATCATCGGGGATAGTCACACCTGCATCGGTCAGGGCTTTGCTGTCCAGAGTGATTTTTTTCTTATACGCCCAATCTTTATTCCACCACGCCGACGCACTCGACGGCAAAACCAACAACAACATCAGTAAAATAACTAGCCGTTTCATTCATTATTCTCAACAATCTATGGATAAGCCAATTATCGCAAGCGATTATGACGACCATGTTACTGAGAGGCATTTAGCAGACGAAAACCCTAACGCGGCACATCATGACTTGCGTAGGGGGTTAAGAGCATAGGTCTGTCACAGGTTGAGCACGTTTTAAAAGCACCGTCTTACTGGCATGGATGCTGGAATGACGGGCTAACGACTTGTGTAGATACTGATGGGTTAAGAGGGGAAGCGTTGCCTAGTGTGTGAAGGCTAGGTTTTTGGGGGGTGAGGGTTATAGGTGATCTTAGAAACCCTTAACGGGTTGAGGCTGGGTATTTTAGTTTTATTGCTGACACGGCAACGTCTAAAGCCGTTGCACTCCGGTGGGTTGTGCTTTACTTTGGGTAGTGAAGCAAAGGCGTAGCGGGGTA
>JABFST010000157.1 GCA_013140465.1 Methylococcaceae bacterium | reverse complement strand
CGTTGGCTGAGCGGAGTCGTTGGCTGAGCGGAGTCGTTGGCTGAGCGGAGTCGAAGCCGGCGGCGGGATTCGCTTCGACTCCGCTCAGCGAACGACACCCAAACTGTCCCAGCTTAAACGGGAAGCCCGTAATGGCTATTCAATTATTTCCACATAAGCCTCGTCGCGTAATCGGCGCATCCACAACTCGGTTTCCTCTTCAATTTTACGTTTGCGGATGGCGTCGCGTATCCTGTTTTTTTTGTGTTCTTGGCTGTCGTCCTTGCTTTCGCGGTCTAGCACTTGGATTAAATGCCAACCAAATTGTGTTTGTACAGGCTCACTGATTTGATTAATCTCCAACTTGCCCATTGCTTCTTCAAAAGGCTTGACCAAATCACCCGGCCCCATCCAATCCAAAGAACCACCCTTGATAGCCGAACCTTTGTCATCAGAATGTGCGCGTGCCAAGGCGGCAAAATCATCACCGTCGATAATACGCGCCTTTAATGCCACCAGGCGTTTTTTGGCTTCTTCATCGTCCACCAATTCGTTGGTCTTTATCAAAATATGGCGGACTTTGGTTTTGGTGATAATGTGGTTGTCCAGGTTTTTGAGTTCCAGCATTTTGATGATGTGAAAACCGCTGGCACTGCGGATAGGGTCGGCAACTTCGCCCGTGCGCATAGTCGTGGCAGTAGTGCTGAACAAGGTGGGGATCGCATTGGCAGGTCGCCAACCCAAATCACCGCCTTTTAAGGCATTGCCGTCTTCGGAATGGCTGATCGCGGTTTGGCTAAAATCATCACCTGCACGCAGTTTTTTGACTAACTCGTTGGCTTTTTGTTGGGCTTTTTGAATCTCGGCTGCGCTTGCACCTTCTTTGACCGCAATCAAGATATGCCCGATATGGTACTGTATGCCTTCTTCGCCCAATTGCTCTTGGGTTTCCATAAAATGTTCGACTTCGCGGTCCGTCACTTTAATCCGACCGCCAATTTCTCGGCCACGCAATTGGTTAATGATGATTTCATTGCGCATATTGTCCAAAAAGCCCTTATAAGACATGCCTTGGCGTTGCAATTCTTCCCTAAATTGGTCTAAGGTCATGTTATTGCGTTGGGCAATATCGGCTGCGGAGCTGTTGAGCATGTCTTCGGTGATGTTAATCCCGGCCTTTTCCGCTAATTGCCGCTGCAATTTGTCGATAATCATTTTTTCTAACACTTGCTTGCGCAACATGTATTCGGGCGGCATTTGCCCTTTACCGGCCTCTATACGCTGGGCAACCGCCGCTGTTTCACTATCCAGTTCTTGTTCTAAGATGACATCGTCTTCAACAACGGCGGCAATTCTGCCCAGCAATTCCGCATAGGCCACATGGTGGGTTTGTAACAGGCCACATACCAGCAGCAGTTTAAAAGCCTTTTTTATCATGGTCTGATCAATCATTTTGCAGTTTCCGATACCCGTAAAGATTTCTTTCAAAGAAGTTGTCCAATTTTTCGCCTATGCCAGTCAGCCCCTTAAGCTCGATTTGAAAAAACACCCCATTTTGGCTAGTGCCTTCTACCGTGCGGTCGTTGTTAATGTTGCTATTGCTGATGTTATTGACGTTATTGATGTAATGTCTGCCAATAATGCGGAAACGCCAACAGCAATTTTCTTTTTCTACGCCAAAAAAACCTTCTTGGGTGGTGTTGTACAACAACGAATATTGCCAACGGCCCAAGGCATACCAATTGTCATAAATCGGCCAGCGGAACGACACGTCACTTTGGATGATGTCATCACTCCTGACATAGCTTCGTAACGGGTCGTCCAAGGCTTTGTTGTTGGCGTTTAAGGTGTTTTCGATAAAGTTGTTTTTCCGGTACAAATAACCCACGTTAAAAATCTCATCCGGCTCACGCACATAATGCAAGGTGGCTTGACCACGCACGATTTCGTTTTGGTGCGGATCCCATTGCAAACTGGTGGCTAGCGATATATGGTCGGTCATTTCACTGCTCAGCTCGCCAACTAAGGGTGAAAAGCTGCTGGTATCGACCGAACTTTCCATGCGCTGGCTGATTTCTTGGTCGGAAATCCTAAAGCGCACAGGCAAAGTGACATTTCTGTCCTGAAAATAAAAAATCTCACCGACGCTCAGCTTTAAGGTTTCCCTGCCAGATTTGGCATCAATTAAGCGTGAAGTCAGCGCAGCCGTCACTTGGTTGGCATTTTGCACCCTATCCGTACCACTAAAACTGTTTTCCCTAAACATCGTGCTATATGAAAAATCGTATTGGGCCGTGTCAAACACGGGTATGTCACGTTGGTTTTGATACGGCACATACAAATAAAACAAGCGCGGTTCTAGGGTATGTAAAAAACTGCTGTCGCCGATGTTGAGGTCTTTTTCAAAAAACAGGCCGCTGTCTGCGGACAATAACGGCAAGGTACGCGACGTGGAATCGGGGGTGCCGGGTGCGCCACTGCTTAAAAAATACTGTGTATATTGCAAAGAGGCCTTGGGCGTAAAATAAGCGCTTGCCGTTTGTAGCGGAAAACTCACCGAGGGACGGGTGTTAAAGCGTTGGCTAGTGACCAAGTTATTGTGTTGGAAATACACAAACTCATTGTCCATTTCCGTGCGCAACGGCAGCGATTTAAATGTATGGTCCAAGTTGAGGTTGACTTGCGGCAAGCGGCGGTAAGGCAATGACTCTTTAGGGATAGTCGCGTTGATGGATTGGTAATTTTCTACGCGGGTCACAAACGACACATCCTTGTCCTGATAGCGTATATCGGCATCACTTCTTAAATAGCTGTAGTTTGGAAAACTGAGGGCATTGCCCAGTTCGGCAAAATATTTTTTGTCCGACACATAATTGATGTCCACTTTAGACTTAAGCTTGTCGGTAAATTCGGTGTTGTTTTTAATTGAGCCTTGATAACGGGTTTTGTGGGTCAAATTGTCATCGGGCATAAACTCCAAATTGGTCGTGCCGTTGGTTTGTTCGGTCAGATAGCGGAACTTACCCGCCAGCACCACGCCGCGTTTCGTCAGATAACGTGGATTTAAAGTGGCATCGTAATTAGGGGCAATATTCCAATAATACGGCGCTGACAGGTTAAAACCGCTGTTTTGCGTGCTGCCAAATACTGGTGCCAAAAATCCTGAAAGCCGACGGTTATCAATCGGAAATGATAAGTATGGGGAATAAAACACAGGCGTGCCTTTAAATTCCACCCAAGTGTTTTTGGCTGAACCCCGCCCCGAAGTCTTGTTAAGTTTTAGCTCAGAGGCATGGACTATCCAGTCTTGATTGCCGGGTTTACAACTGGTGTAGGCCACATCTTCATAACGGGATAAGGTTTTGTTGTCACGGTACACGGTTTTGGCACGGCCCCTGAGCGGCGTAGGCGTAATAAACTGCACATCGCGCAACTTGGCTTGGTCCGAAGCCAGCTTGAGGGTTGCCGTCTCACTCGATAAGGCCAGCTCATTTTCGCTGTAATAAACATTGCCATGCAAATCCAACACCTCAGACACACTGTCATAGTTGGCGGTATTGGACGATGCCTGTTGGTCTGCCCTCGCCATTTTGACATTGCCGGTATAACTGCCCACTTCATTATCGAACACTTCGGCGTAGTTGGCCTTAACATCCAACGGTGAGCCGTCACGCACCACGGTTTCTGGCGGCAAGCCCCGTTGGGTCCCCGAAGGGGCGGCGCAATTGGCCCACGGATCGGTTTTTAGCTTTGCGCCCAGCACCCGAAAGGTCTGCTCTTGTTGATGGTCAAAAGCAGGGCTTAACAGTCGAAACATAGTGGGTTCTTCGGGATACAGTACAGGTGTGCCGCCCGACTGACGCGCCGCCGCTGTGCCCGCAGTTGCCGTAGTTGCGGCTGTCCCGGCCGCAGACTGGCATTGCCAGCTGTTGTCGGCCTTATTGACACCACATTGCCACGCTGCGCCATCCGCCGCACCGTCAGCAAACGTAGGCTCTGGCGCAGCTTGCTCTGTTTGGGCGGGGACGTTGGTAGGATTGGCAAGGACGGGAGGCGGGGTAACAGCTGCTGGAGTCGGTATCAGTGCAGGTGCGGGTGTGCGCGGAACGGGTTAAACTGCAACTGACGACGGCTGGACGGGCGCAGCAACAGCGGGCTTAAACGCCTGTCGGGCGGGTACGCGTACTGCCCCGACTGCTTCGGCAGTAGGTTTGGCTTCAGTGGCCTTACTGGGAGCCGATGCGGCGGGCGGCCTTTTTTCGCCGACACAAACCCATTCTTTACTCTCTTTGTTTTGCTCGCAATTCCAAGCGGCCTGTTCGGCATAACTGACAGAGGCAGTGAGTGAGGGTAAAAAAACCAAAAATAAACGGCGGTGCATAGGGCGTTAGTTTAGTAGCGTTATTGAAGGTAAATCGAATAAAATGCCGAACCGTTATTTTACCTCAATTCACCGCGTTATAACTAATCTAACCCCAACATGATGATGCTTGACAACCTAAGGACACTCACCCTGCACGATTGGCTAGAGAACGATCTGCTCTTAACCATTAAAGCCATAGAACCCGCCTCTAGCGATGCGAGTTTCCGCCAATACTTTAGGGTGTACACCGCCGAAGGCCCATTTATTGTTATGGATGCGCCGCCCGACAAAGAAAACCTGGCCCCTTTTCTCAGTGTAGCGGCCTTGTTGACGCAATCGGGGGTTAATGTGCCGCATATTTATCAGCAAAACTTGGCTGACGGCTTTTTGCTGCTGGAAGACTTTGGCCCGCAATGCTTTTTGCACCAGCTCGCCGACGATACCGCCGACCGCCTGTACCAAAGTGCGTTCGATGCCTTATATACGCTGCAAAGCCAAACCGACATCGGCAGTTGCGGACTGCCCGTTTACGATGCCGCCTTTTTTGAGCGCGAGTTAGGCATTTTTACCGACTGGTTTGCCCATGCCTTGCTGGACATAAGCCTGCCAGAACCCGCTTGGCAATCGGCACGCCAGCTCTTGATCGCCTCGGCACTCGAACAACCTTTATGCTGTGTGCATAGGGATTACCACTCGCGTAATTTGATGATACTGTCCGAAGACAGCCCGGGGGTCATCGATTTTCAAGATGCCGTAATCGGCCCCATCACTTATGACTTGGTATCGCTGCTGCGTGATTGCTATATTACCTGGCCCGACGCGCAAGTGGACGCGTGGGTGGCACAATACCATCAACGCCTGGTGCAAGGCGGCTTGTTAAGTGCCGACCTGGCCCAATTTAAACGCTGGTTTGACCTGATGGGTATGCAGCGCCACCTGAAAGCCATCGGTATTTTTGCCAGACTGCATTTGCGCGACGGTAAACCCAATTATCTCGCCGACATTCCGCGCACACTCAACTATGTGCTGAAAGTCTGCCAGCACTACCCTGAACTCGCCGCCTTAGGTGAGTTTTTGCACATGCAACAAGAGGCCCTACAAAACGTTTTAGCCCAAACGGCTACGGCAAATCCATTATGAAAGCGATGATTTTAGCCGCAGGTCGCGGTGAACGGATGCGCCCTTTAACCGACCACACGCCCAAACCCTTATTACCCGTCGCGGGCTTAACCCTGATCGAACACACGATAAAGCAACTGGTCGCCGCTGATTTTACCGATCTGGTCATCAACCACGCCCATTTGGGCCAACAAATTGCCGACCACTTAGGCGACGGCAGCCGTTATGGCGCCAGCATCCATTATTCGCCCGAAGGCGCACAAGGCCTAGAAACGGCGGGCGGCATCATCCACGCCCGACACTTATTGGGCGATGGCGTATTTTTAGTCGTCAATGGTGACATCGCCACTGATTTTCCGTTTGCCCAATTGCACGGCCTCGCCGTAGACTTGGCGCATGTGGTGTTAGTGCCCAACCCGCCACACCACCCACAAGGTGATTTTGGCATCACCGCCGACGGCCTAGTGTCAGCGCAACAACTGCCGCACTATACCTTTAGCGGCATCGGCTTGTACCGCCCCGAACTGTTTCAGCACCTGCCCGAGGGTAGCCACAAACTCGGCCCATTGTTGCGCCTAGCGATGGCAGAACAACGCGTGACCGGACAAGTGCATGACGGATTTTGGATGGACATAGGCACACCCGAACGGTTACAGGCACTGGATGCTGTATACTCAAAAACCGCACCCCGTTAAACTTGCCGACGCAGGGTGTGTTAAAGCCTTACCCACATAAAAAATCCGAAGCTGGTAAATCGCCCTCTCCCTACCCTCTCCCTGAGGGAGAGGGAGATTTATCAGCTTCGGACTCTATAATGCCCTTGCCCAAAACCGTCCCAACGCCACCCCACACACTTATGCCCTCAAAACAACCGCTAGGCACTTTATTACTGGAACAAGACTTAATCAGCCCTGCCGACCTGGAACGGGCCTTGTATGTGCAAGCCCAAGTCGGCGGGCGTTTAGGGGCTATCCTGATCCGCATTGGGGCATTGTCCGAAGATGCCATCTTGCCCGTGCTATCGCAACAACTGGACATGCCTTTGTTGGCCCTTAAAGACCTGCCCCACACGACTAGGCAGATGCAGGAATGGCTTAAGGACACAGGCTTGGCGTTGGACTGGTGGCTGGACCAAGAAGTGATAGCCTTTGAAACCAGCCAGCAGACTATCGGCTGCGCAGCACGCGACCCCTTAAACAACAGCATCCGTGAAGTGTTGGAAAAAACCCTAACTGGGCCTTTGGAATGGTTTTTGTTGCGCAGCCATGATTTGGACCAATTGCTGGATCGCGTAGCACGCATAGCCGATACTGACAATATGGGCGGCAGTGGCGAAGGCTATTTGCGCGAACTGGCAGAAGAAGCCCCCGTCATCGAGTTCGTCAATAACTTATTGGCAATGGCCTTTGACCAACGCGCTTCCGACATTCATATCGAGCCAGAACGCTACACCGTTAAAGTGCGCTTACGCATAGACGGCATTTTGTATGAACGCTTTACCTTGCCGATAGAACGCTTTAACGCCATCGCCTCGCGCATCAAACTGATAGCGGGCATGGACATTGCCGAACACCGCTTGCCGCAAGACGGGCAAATCGAAACCCGCGTCAGCGGCGAGGACTTGGACGTGCGCATATCGGCCTTGCCGGGCGTACACGGCGAATCCATCGTGATGCGCTTATTGCCCAAAGAAAAGCAAAAATTCAGCATCGATTCGATAGGTATGCAAGCGCACAACCTCGGCCTATTAAAAGACTGGGCGCACCAACCGCACGGCATCATTTTAGTCACCGGCCCTACAGGCTCGGGCAAATCCACCACCTTGTATTCGGTGCTAGACCATATCAATACTGGCGAACGCAAAATCATCACTGTAGAAGATCCCGTCGAATACCGCATGTCGGGCATCACCCAAGTGCAGACGCTGGACAGCATCGGCTATAACTTTGCCCGCGCCCTACGCGCGATTCTCCGCCAAGATCCTGATGTGATTATGATTGGCGAAATACGCGACCGCGAAACCGCCGAAATCGCGATCCAATCTTCGCTGACCGGACATTTGGTGTTGTCCACGCTACACACCAATGACGCGGTCAGTGCTTTTACCCGCCTGATTGATATGGGCATAGACCCGTTTTTAGTGGCTACGCCCGTCCGCGCCGTCATGGCGCAACGCCTGGTGCGGCGCTTATGCACGCACTGCGCCGTGGCAGGGCATCCGGTCGTCGATATACACGAGAACACCGTCAACAGTTTGCCCGCTGCGTTAGCGTCATTACCTGCGCAATGGCGTGTCCCGGTCGGCTGCAAACACTGCCAAGGTTCTGGCTTTAGCGGTCGCATAGGCATACACGAACTGATCCCAGTCACTCCCGAATTGCAGCACGCCATCGCCCAAGGTGGCAGTACCGCTGAGTTACACGCTATCGCCGTCAGCCAAGGCTTTAGGTCGTTGCGCGAAGATGGCTTTATCAAAGCCTACCAAGGGTTGACCAGTGTTGAAGAAGTCTTACGCGTTACCGCCAGTTAAGCAGGATCTGCATCCAATGTGGCACACCCTTAGCAACACTAGGCGTATTAAACGGGATCAAGTAGGGTCTTATAGTTCCCACGCTCTGCGCTCATCGTTATGCACTAGTGTCTCAAAGCCCGTCATTCCGGCAGGGAAAGCGAAGAGAGGGTTCGCTGGCATGGATGTATTTGAGATTGCCATCCATAACACCGGATACCCGCTTCCCGACGGGTTTGACGGGTTACTTGAATACTTGTGTATAAGGATGAGAGCAAAACTTAGGAACGAACACCGTAGAGACGCGATTTATCGCGTCTGGATTTATCGCGTATGTAATATTTGCGTTTCCGTTAGCAATTGGGACTCTATTGGAGACGCGATAAATCGCGTCTCTACAATATCAAAGCCTGTCATTACGTCAGGGAGCGTGGGAACGATAATAAACCTCTTAGCCGCCAACAGACACCCACAGCCATGAAATATCAATACCAAGCCATAAACAAAGACGGCGGCGTGGTCACGGGCAGCATAGACGTGGACAACGAACGCGCGGCGGCAAGGCAGTTGCAACGCCAAGGCTTAGTGCCTGTCACCTTAAGCGCACAAACCGCGAGCAAATCCGCCAAACAAAGCCCCGTCAAAACCAAGGCCAAATCGGGTGATGTGCTGTTACTGATGCACCAACTGACGACCTTGTTAAAATCGGGGGTGTCCTTGGACGAGGCGATAGCCTCCTTGGCGGAATCGCTACAGCAAGACTTTTTACGCCAAGAATTGACCGACATTTCCACCCAACTACGGCGCGGCGTGGCTTTTTCCAAAGCCTTGGCGGCTTCTAAAATTAATCTGCCGCCGTATATGTTCCATTTGGCGACTGCGGGCGAATTGACGGGCAGCCTTGCCGAATCCTTAAGCGATGGCGTCACGCAAATGGAATACGAGCAACGCATCGCCAGCGAATTGCGGAATGCGCTGATTTACCCCAGCATCTTAATCGTGTCGGGCATTAGCGCCGTGATGATTATTTTTGTCGTGGTCGTGCCTAAGTTCACTAAACTGCTCAGCAAAGCCAAAGGCGACATCCCGTTTTTGGCTAAAGCCGTGCTGGAAACCGGGCAGTTCGTCAATAACAACATCACCATCATTTCGGCCTTACTGGCCAGTGTGGTGCTAATGTTTATGATAGGCCTGTCCAAACCCGATATACGCCAACGCTTTTGGGATGTGCTGATGACCTTGCCGTTACTGGGGACGTGGCTGATAGAATCCGACATCGGGCGGTGGTCTGCGATGCTCAGCACTTTGCTCAGCAGCAAGGTTGAGCTGACCCGCGCCTTAGACTTGGCACAACAAGGCGTATCCGGCAGCCGCTTACGCGCCAATTTTTCGCAGGTCACGAAGGCGGTCAAAGGCGGGCGTAGCTTAGCGGATGCTTTGCAAGAAAGCGGGGCGATTACCGCCACGGGTTATGGCTTGATTAAAGTGGGTGAACGTTCTGGCGAATTGCCCGCGATGCTTAAGTCTTTAGGCACGCTCTACACCGACAGCGGGCGCGAGCGCATGAAGCGGTTTTTGGCCTTGCTGGAGCCTATTGCCATATTGGTCATCGGTGCAGTCATCGGTGTTATAATGACAGGCATCATCTTGGCAATCACTAGCGTCAATGATATTTCCGTATAACTACTGCCTTCTCTTTAAAACACACACTATGTCAAAATTTCCCCGTCCTGTTGTTGC
>JABFST010000048.1 GCA_013140465.1 Methylococcaceae bacterium | reverse complement strand
TGCCAGACAAATCCGCCGGGAGCGGATTTGCATTAACCCGTTAGGGTGCAGGGCAGGATAGCCCTGCATGAATCCAGTCACACGGATGTGAATGTTCAATCTGACGGCAATGCTAAATCAAGCACTTACCGACTGCTGAAGCTACCGTCCGTGGCACTGGGTTCCGGCATCCATGCCGGAATGACGGGCTAATGACTTGTGTAGATACTTATGCTTCGGGAGAGGGTAGGGTGAGGGGATTTAATGTCACTTTACTTCCTACGTTCTCTATAATAGCGGCGCATAAACCCAAACAGCGTATGCCCAACACGGCTTACTGCTTAAATCCCCACTAACCCTATGCCAACAACGCCCATGAAATACCCCGTCGTCGATGCCCAAGTGGCCCCAGAAGGCCGTTTGGATATACTCTCTAAAGCCGAAGTCAACAAACTTTTCGATACCAGCCAAGGTGGCCTTTATAGCGTATTCCGCAACAGTTCCTTAGCTGTGCTGAATTGCGGCAGCGCAACCGACGACGGTAAACAACTGTTGGAACGTTACCCCGACTTTGCCGTGCGCGTGGTGCAACAACAGCGGGGTATCAAGCTAGAGCTGACAGCCGCCCCCGCCCATGCGTTTGTTGACGGCAAAATGATTAAGGGCATTAAAGAACACCTGTTTGCCGTGTTGCGCGACATTATTTATGTCAATGACGAAATCTATGACAACCCCAAGTTTGACTTAAGCAGCTCAGATGGCATCAGCAACGCCGTGTTCCACATCTTGCGCAATGCCAATATCCTAAAACACCTCAGCCAGCCCAATCTGGTCGTGTGCTGGGGCGGACATTCAATCAGCCGTAAAGAGTATGAATACAGCAAATTAGTCGGTCATGAAATGGGCTTGCGCGGCTTGGACATCTGCACAGGCTGTGGCCCGGGCGCAATGAAAGGGCCGATGAAAGGCGCAACCATAGGGCACGCCAAACAACGCATTAAAGATGGGCAATATTTAGGCGTGACCGAACCCGGCATTATTGCCGCCGAATCGCCCAACCCTATCGTCAACGATTTGGTGATTATGCCGGACATAGAAAAACGCTTGGAAGCCTTTGTGCGCTTGGGGCACGGCATCGTCGTATTTCCCGGGGGCGCAGGCACCGCCGAAGAAATACTGTATCTATTAGGCATCTTGCTGCACCCTGATAATGAACAATTACCGTTTCCCCTCATCTTTACCGGCCCGGACAGTGCCGTGGACTATTTTCGGCAGATAGACCACTTTATTGCCGGCACCTTGGGTGCAAAAGCCCAGCAACGCTACCAAATCATCATTGACGATCCGGTTGCCGTAGCGACTGCGATGCTCGCGGGCCTAAAAAAAGTGCGTGTGTTCCGTAAAGAACAGAACGATGCCTACTACTTTAACTGGCTGCTTAAAATAGACCCCGTGTTCCAGCAACCGTTTATCCCCACCCACGAGGCGATGAGCAACCTCTCCTTACACCTAGACCAAGAGCCGCATTTGCTGGCTGCTAATTTACGCCGCGCGTTTTCCGGCATTGTGGCGGGTAACGTGAAAGACCACGGCATACGCGCAATTGAACAGCACGGCTTGTTCCAACTACAAGGCGATGCCCAGCTTATGGCACTGATGGACAGCTTGTTGGCGGCCTTTGTGGCGCAGCACCGCATGAAATTGCCCGGCAAACAATATGTGCCGTGTTACCGCATCATCAGCTAAAGTTCGGAGTGCAACGGCTTTAGACGTTGCCGTGTCGGCATTGAAACGCGTAAGCCAAGGCAGCCGGAGTGCAACGGCTTTAGACGTTGCCGTGTCAGCACTGAAACCGAGAAGACACGCTGTTATTCCAACATAGGCATCTACATAGATCAGAATGCGCCTTTTGCCCAAGGAGAGTGTTGTAGGCTAACTTGTAGCCTTTCCCGCAATGTCCTTAAATTAATCGGAGTGCAACGGCTTTAGGCGTTGTTTTCTCTATATCATTGCCAATACAGCAAGGTCTAAAGCCTTTGCACGCCAGCTTTTCCTTGCATTATTAGGCATAGCCCCTATAATTGCCGACTGCTTTTAGGTTCCGGTGGATAGTCAAGTCCATCGGTTAAACGGGAAGTCGGTAAGGGGAAACCTAAGTCCGACGCTGCCCCAGCAACGGTATATAAGTAAAGGTTTATCAGTTACGCCACTGTGTTTACGCATGGGAAGGTGATAAATCAGGCCACCGCCACTTATAAGCCCGGAGACCGGCCTTCAAGCATCATCGCAACAGCGGAGGGCTGTACTGCGGGATGCTGGTGCGTTCGTGCCGGTCATTTTTTGTGTGTCCTTCGCTGTTATTTTAACTCGCTATGCGCGGGCGGCGCACAGGACCATCATGCACAAACTCATTGCAAGTTCACTTTTATTGACGGGTTTTAACACCGTCGTACACGCACAATCCCCAACCCCCACAAATGCCTTGGAACTACCCAATATGGTGGTGACGGCAACGCGTACCGAAACCGCTAAAAACCAGTTGTCAGCAGCGGCTACGGTGTATACGCGTAGCGACATCGAACGCTTACAGGCGAAAACCTTACCCGATTTATTGCGCGGCACCATCGGTCTGGATATGGTGCAAAATGGCGGTGACGGTAAAAGCACCAGCGTCTATCTGCGCGGCACCAATTCCGACCATGTCTTGGTGTTGATCGACGGCATTAAAGTGGGGTCGGCAACCTTAGGCTCTTCACCATTTGAATTTATCCCAATAGACCAAGTGGAGCGCGTGGAAATCATTCGTGGCCCGCAATCCAGCCTTTATGGTTCGGAGGCTATCGGCGGTGTCATTCAAATC
>JABFST010000301.1 GCA_013140465.1 Methylococcaceae bacterium | reverse complement strand
GATAACGATGAGAACAGAGCTTGGGAACGAGATAACGTAGGCATGAGCCATTACGCTAACCCAGACTACACGGCATTTACTACGGCTCGTCTAAGAGTTTGCGGTAAGGTTCACAGCGTGGGGTGGTGTTTAGGTAGGCTTGGGCTTGGGGTATGGTGACGGGGTGTTTATCAGAATGAATTCGTAGTTGATTTAACATGCCTTTAGTCATCTCAGCTTCTTGGCATAGCAAATTTAGCCAGATGGTGGTGAATTTTTCTTGAGTGATGGGCGGCGGTAATTGCAGTGGCTTAAAGTTTTTTTGGCTTTGCCTGGCTTCTTTTAGCCTTTCTTTAACAGCGTCTGACAACGCCCACGGTTCATTTTCTAAGGCACTGAAATCAAAATCTGTCTGCATATCCAACGCTTCAGTCCAAGTGGCTATAAGCTGTTGGCTCTTTAGGCTCACCACTCCCTTAAGTTCTGTATTTATTAACACTGCACCTTGCAGTTCGGCATCCCAAAGAAACGTACCTTGCAGATGGGCAGAGGCAAGAAACGCGCCTTGCAACTGGGCAGATACAAGATAAGCGCCTTGCAGTTGGGCATTCCCAAGATCCGCACCCTGTATCTGGGCATACCCAAGATTCGCACCTTGCAGTTGGGCAGCCCCAAGATCAGCACCTTGCAGTTGGGCAGACCTAAGCACCGCACCTTGCATCTGGGCATACCAAAGATTCGCACCTTGCAACTGGACATACCAAAGTTCCGCACCTTGCAGTTGGGTATTCCAAAGATTCGCAACTTGCAGTTGGGCACTCACGAGATTAGCACCTTGCAACTTAGCCACGCTCAAATTACTTCGCGGGAACTGCGCCCCCTCAAAATCCGCAAACGCCAAACGTCTGCCCGACAAATCCAAGGTATTCTCAGCCCCTTGCCATAACACCGCCTCGCTTTTCTCAGGATGTTGCAAACGCGCCAGTTCAAAAAACTTATCCGGCAACGTCAACTTAAAGCCCGCCACCGATAAACGCGGCACCAAATGCAAGCCAAATCGGCCATAGGTCTCCCTTTCCCATGCCAATCCTTGCTTTATCCACCGTGTTGAACTGCCATACTCTATATGCGCTTGTACACAAGTAAACATCACCAGCACCCAAACGGCAGAGGCGTTGCTCAGCCATAACAGCGCCAATTGCGAACGTGCAACCGGGGCGCATTTTGCCAGCAAGCGGCGGCCTAGCCACGGGATGAACCACAGCGGCGCGCACACGATAGCCAGCAACATTTTAAACGCCGAGGCTTTGGGGTTGGGGCTAAAGCCAGGCCAATACCAATGCAATAGCAGGGCATCTAACAGCACTAAAAAGCCGTGCCAACTGGTGTAGCCATAGTGTTGCAAATCGGCGAAACGGATGAAAAAAATCACCAATACCGTATAAGCCGCCCAGCAATACAATAGCCAGCACAAACCGGGCAAGAGGCGGATGCGCATTTTTTGGCTGCTGATGTCATGGGCGTGCAGCCAAGCAAAATCAAACAAAAATGGGTATAGTTGTTGGGTCAGGCGGGTATTGCGGGGATGGGCGGTTTGCCATTGTTGGCGCCAATAGTGCAGTTTGTCGCGGTGTTCGGTCAGGTTATGCAGCAGGTCAAAATGCAGGGCGACTATCACCATCGGCGCAATACTGGCAAACGCCCAAATTGGCAGTTTAATGTTCAGCAACGGCAGTTGGATGGTGGACGTGCCGATCAGCAAGTCTTCATCACTGACGCTAACGCACAATACCAAGGCGGTAATCAGCACAAAGTTAAAGGCAATAAATAAGTTGCGGTTGGTTTGCGCGGAATTGTCCAAAGTTTTTTTGGCTTCTTCCAAGGTTTTGAAGGCGGAATCTGGGGTTTTGCGCGGGTAGGTTTTTTTGGCTCGCATAGGGCTTGGGGGGCGTAGACAGGCGCTAGGTGGCTTACTGTAGCGTATCTGGCGGGGTTTTCCCATTATTGATTAGTGGTGTGTGATTCGTAAAACGTCTAAAGCCGTTTTACTCCAGCCTGGAGTGCAATGGCTTTAGACATTGCACGCTTATCCGTAAAACGTCTGAAGCCGTTTTACTCCAGCTGGAGTGCAATGGCTTTAGACATTGCACGATTATCCGTAAAACGTCTAAAGCCGTTTTACTCCAGCCTGGAGTGCAATGGCTTTAGACATTGCACGCTTATCCGTAAAACGTCTGAAGCCGTTTTACTCCCGCCTGGAGTGCAATGGCTTTAGACATTGCACGCTTATCCGTAAAACGTCTAAAGCCGTTTTACTCCAGCTTGGAGTAAAAGGGCTTTAGACATTGCACGGTTATCCGCAAAACGTTTAAACCCGTTTTACTACGCCAAACAAACCTACCCAATACCCCCTACATCCGCACCAGCTGCGGCTTTGCGCCCTACCCAAGCACTGCGCTTACAGCCAAAACGCCACAAACAGCCATTTCCGTAAACACTCAATTCCCAAAAAACAGCATAATTATCAAGGTTTTTAGCTTCTCTTCCAAAACCCTGCAAGTTATAATGAATTTTGTAGCAAAAACAACAATAACAATCAAGAGAAGAAGGTGAATACTATGACTGAAGAAGAACGCAAACTCATCCTTGAAAGCCCCCCCATCGGCACGTTTGCTTTGATGTCCGCCGTGATTGGCGGCATGGTCATCGCATGGCTGTTCCTTTATTACGGCGTATTTTTGCCACGCGGCTAGGGGGATAAATGCAATCAGAACCTTTAAAAGAAAAATGTAGTGCCGGGCTGAAGCTATTTTGCAGCCAACTTCAAGCTATCCATATCGATCAATTAGAACGCAAATGGATCACCATTTCCTTATTGGTGATAGGCTTGTTGGTCGGCATTATGACCCTCGATGCCTTAGTTGACGGCATCAACCCTCCCAGCAAAGTCGAAACCATCGATTCCGCCAGTCTGCACTTAAGCAAAGAATTTGCCGAAGACAATCTGGGCGTACATGTAGAAAACGGCAAAGTCATTGTCAGGATGGTGGCGGGACGGTATTCGTTTTTCCCCAAACAAATCAGTGTACCTGCTGAAACCCCTGTGACTTTGCGTTGGGTGAGCATGGACGTGTTGCACGGCGTGCATATCCCGATGACCAATATGAGTACGATGATTGTGCCGGGCTATGTCGCGGAAATCACCACGACCTTCCCTAAACCAGGTGATTATCCAGTGCTGTGCAACGAATACTGCGGCTTAGGCCATAACCACATGTGGAGCAATATTGCCGTGATCGCCAAAGAAGTTTGGGCGACGCGGACTTCCACACCTGCCCAAGGAGGAAATAGCCATGAATGATGCAGCAACAAGAAAACTGGTGTTAAGCCATTTATGGGTCGCGTTTTTGGCCTTTGCCGTGGCCTGTGTGCTAGGTGAATACCAAGTGCTGGAGCGCAGCGGCTTTATTACCGCGTTAGACTCGCCTAGCGTGTATTTTGCTTCGGTCAGCACCCACGGCGTGTTGATGGCGTTTGTACTGACCACTTTTTTTATCATGGGCTTTGGCTATACGATTGCCACGACCACCTTAAAACAACCGCTGTGGAATAAACCGCTGGCGTGGCTAGGGTTTTGGGTGGCGTTGGTGGGCGTGGTGTTGGCGGCAATTCCCTTGCTGTCCGGCAACGCCTCGGTACTGTATACCTTTTATCCGCCGATTGTCGCGCATGTCGCGTTTTATCTGGGCGCAACCTTGTTGGTTGTCGGGTCGTGGGTATGGTGCGCGATTATGTTGGTGATGTTTTTACAGTGGAAAAAAGCCCATGTCGGCGAACCTGTACCGCTCGCCATGTTTGCCACCACGATGAACGCGTTGTTATGGTTATGGACCAGTGCGGGCGTGGCGGTGGAAGTGTTGTTCCAATTAATCCCGTGGTCTTTGGGTTGGATCGATACCATTGATCCGGGTTTGGCGCGTACCTTGTTTGCCTGGACTTTGCACCCTATCGTGTATTTTTGGCTGATTCCGGCCTATATCGCGTTTTATGTGTTTGTGCCTAAACAAGCGGGCGGCTATTTGTTCAGCGATGAAATGGCACGCTTGGCGTTTATTGTCTTGGCAGTGTTTGCCTTGCCGATAGGTTTCCATCATTTATACATGGATCCTGAGCAAGCCAAAGGTTGGAAGCTGTTGCACGCTATCGGCACGTTTGTCGTGGCCTTGCCTACCTTGGTGACGGGTTTTACCGTGATCGCTTCGTTGGAAATTGCCGGACGTTTGCGCGGCGGCAAAGGCTTGTTTGGTTGGATACTGAGCTTGCCGTGGACAAACACCATGGTGCTGTCGGTTATCTTATCGTTACTGATGCTGATTTTTGGCGGCTTTGGTGGCGTAGTCAACGCCAGTTATGCGATGAATGCAATGGTGCATAACACCGCGTGGGTACCCGGACATTTCCACCTGATTTTTGCTGGCACCACCATCATCATGTATTTTGCCGTGGCCTATTATTTGTGGCCTATCCTGACTAAAAAACCGTTGGTGTCCAACTCGATGGCTTTGTTGCAATTGTGGACGTGGTTTATCGGCATGAGCGTATTGACCACGCCTTGGCATGTGTTGGGCCTGTTAGGCCAACCTCGGCGCATTTCCACCGTGGTGTACAACAATTTGCTTACTTTAGCTTGGAAACCCTACGAATTTATGATGATTTTTGGTGGTTTAATCTTGCTGGGTTCGGCGTGTTTGTTTGTCTATGTGCTGGCTAAAACCCAATTCAACACCAGCAGCGAAACCTGCACCGATGAACTGGAATTTGCCGAACCTATCCATGCCGTCACTAGCTTGCCGGAGTGGCTGAATCACTTTACGCTCTGGAACAAAGTGATTGCGGTGTTGATGGCCATCAGTTTTGGCTATCCCATCTTACAGTTCTTTTTTATGGACACGACAGGCTCTTCGCCTTGGGGATTTTAATCATGAAACGAATGCTTTTATTGCTGGCCTTGGTCGCACCTTGGTCAGCCCAAGCCGAACCGGCTTCTAAAATTGCTTGGACAGCCGCAACCCTTAATGTGGTCAAAAATGCCGACCCCGAACACGGCAAAACCCTAGCGGCGCAGTGTGCAGGTTGTCATGGCGAACAAGGGCTAGGCGTAGCGGAAGCGGTGCAAGATGACGAAACCTTGCCCGCCGTACCCGCTATTGCCGGACAAGTCGCCACTTATACTTACAAGCAATTGCGCGATTATGCCGACGGTAGCCGTCAGCACGCCCAAATGCAAAGCATCGCCCAAGGTTTAAATGCCCAAGACACGGCTGATGTGGCGGCATGGTTCGCCACTCTGCCGCGTGCTGCCAGCATAGCCAGCAAGCAAAATCTGGCGCGTGCCGAACACATGGTGGAAGCGGGCGACGGCAAACGACTCTTACCGCCGTGTTTTGTTTGCCACGGCAGCAAGGGTTTAGGCGAAAAGCAAGACATCCCCGCGCTGGCGGGCCAACAAGCCGACTATTTTGCCCGCACTTTATTGGCGTATAAAAGCGGCGAACGCCATAACGACGTTTATAGCCGGATGCGCTTGATAGCCGAACAACTGAGTGAGGACGAAATTAAGGAATTGGCGGCGTATTACCAGCAATTGCGGTAATCGGATAATAGGGGCGATTGCAAACGCCTAGGGGGTATCGCCCGTCATTTCGGCACAAATGCCGGAATGACGGCGCATACAGCCATCATAAGAATTGCTGAAAATGCACAACAGTAGAGAATTCCCTACTAATCCGGTGTACAATAACCGGATACCACTGCAACAGTGGCGAGTCGCAAGTCCATAACCTTTTGCTTTTACACTATTTTTGGAGACAAATAATGAGCGTTTTAGTCGGTAAACAAGCCCCTGATTTTACAGTCCCTGCCGTGTTGGCTGACGGCCAAATAGTTGATTCATTCAGCTTTTCTGCTGCAACTAGCGGCAAATATGCAGTCGTATTTTTCTATCCACTAGACTTCACTTTCGTCTGCCCTAGCGAGCTGATCGCATTGGATCACCGTATTGACGAATTGACCAGCCGTGGCGTTGAAGTTGTTGCCGTATCCATCGACTCACACTTCACTCACAACGCATGGCGCAACACCCCAATCAACCAAGGCGGTATTGGCCCAGTCCGTTACACTATGGCGGCGGATTTAACCCATTCTATCGCTAAAGATTATGATGTTGAACATGCTATCGGCGTGGCTTATCGCGGTACTTTCTTAATTGACCGCAGCGGTTTGGTGCGTCATCAAGTCGTCAACGACCTGCCATTAGGCCGTAACATTGACGAACTGATCCGTATTGTTGATGCTTTACAATTCCACGAAGAACACGGCGAAGTGTGCCCAGCGGGCTGGAACAAAGGCGATGCGGGCATGAATGCAAGCCCAGCAGGCGTTGCTGAATATTTGGATAAAAATGCTGACAAATTATAGTCAGTAATGAAATTCAAGGTTCAAGCCGCGTGCTTGAACCTTGAACTACCGCTTTAGCTTTCCCCGTTTTTTTCAGCCGCATCTGCCAACAGTTTTTTTCTGATGACAACAGCGGCGGCAATCGCACACAGCGCGGGTATTTGGATTACCAAAAACGTCATCAACGCGCTTTTTGCCACTAAGCCCGACAATGCCGTCACGACGGTCAGCTTAATCGCCCACCACGTCAACCAATATCCCACCAGCCCGATAATCGCCCATTTAAAAGGCTCTTGACCCTTATCTTTTGCCGTCAAAAAAAACCACACCAGCACTAAAATACCTGCCAGTTTAGCTAAAAACATCATCTTACACCCCCTCGTCAGTTATTATTTAATTATGCCTTAGGCCGCTGTTATTGTCCGCCAGGCTGCTAGACCATCATAGCCTATCGGCAGTTTTTTTAATACCCGCGAAATTTTACGGAAAACCCCGCCAAAACCATGAACCCCGAACACTTCCAACACCGCGTTCTCGATTGGTTTGACCAGCATGGGCGCAAAGATTTGCCTTGGCAACAAGACCTCAGCCCCTACCGCGTGTGGCTATCGGAAACCATGCTGCAACAAACCCAAGTGGCTACGGTCATCCCTTACTTTAATGTGTTTATTGCCCAATACCCGACGCTGGAAGATTTGGCGCGCGCACCGCTAGACGACGTTTTGCACCGCTGGGCTGGTTTGGGCTATTACGCCAGGGCGCGAAATCTGCACAAAACCGCACAACTGATCGCTGAACGCGGCTATTTTCCTGATACCTTAGACGAACTTACCGCCTTGCCGGGCATAGGCTTATCGACCGCAGGGGCGATTTTAAGCATCGTCTTTAAACAACGCCATGCGATATTGGATGGCAATGTCCGGCGGGTATTGGCACGTTTTAAGGCGGTGTATGGATGGACGGGCAGCAGCGACATCAACAAAATCTTGTGGGCGATCAGCACAGAATACACGCCATTGCTGCGCGTTGCCGATTACACCCAAGCGATGATGGACTTAGGCGCAACCGTCTGTACGCGTAGCCGCCCTGCGTGTGACCGCTGTCCCTTAGCGGACGCTTGCGTAGCCAAGCACTTGGGCGTAGTCGCACAATTGCCTACGCCCAAACCCAGCAAAATCTTGCCGATACAACAGTTGCACTTATTGTTGTTGACTAACCCAGACCAACAACTATTGCTAGAAAAAAGACCGCCTACGGGTATTTGGGGTGGCTTGTGGAGTTTGCCCGAATTTGCCGACGAAGATGCCTTGCACGCGTGGTGCCACCGCCAACACCTGCGCATAGCCAGTTGCCAAACACTCGCTATGCGGCGGCATACGTTTTCGCATTACCACTTGGATTACACGCCCGTGCTTATCCAAGCCGAAAACCACACCGATTTTGTGATGGAAGCAAACACGGCAGTCTGGTATAACGCAGGGCAGATCAACGCGCTGGGCTTGCCCGCACCGATAAAACAACTATTGCAACAACACCTAAGAGAGTAAGACATGGCCAAATTAGTAAACTGCGTAAAACTGGGCGAATCCGCCGAAGTCTTGGACGAGCCACCGTTCCCAGGCCCCAAGGGTTTGGAAATTGCCGAACACATCTCCAAACAAGCGTGGCAAGAATGGCTAAGCAAACAAACCATGCTGATTAATGAATACAAACTCGCCAGTTACGACCCCAAAGCCCGGGCGTTTTTAGCCACAGAAAGACAAAAGTTTTTGTTTGAAGGCAATGACGAAATGCCTGAGGGTTATGTGCCGCCTAAGGCGTAAGCTTTGTAGGCCGGAATAAGGCCGTTTGAACGTAAGTGAAAACGGGCGTTTCCGGCACACCGCACCCACGATTTGCCGGAAACAGCCAACACAATGACAGGCGCATGACTGACCGTATCGATCCCGCCGCCCGCTCACGCACGATGGCGGCTATCCGCAGCCAACACACAAAACCTGAAAAATGGGTGCGTTCGGCCCTACATAAACAGGGTTTCCGCTTTCGCCTACACAACAAAAAACTACCTGGTTGCCCCGATTTGGTATTGCGCAAATACCATGCGGTCGTGTTTATCAACGGCTGTTTTTGGCATCAGCATGAGGGTTGCAAAGCTAGCCATTTGCCCAAAACCAGGCCGGATTTTTGGGCGCAAAAATTTGCGCGTAATGTCGCGCGTGACCAAAAAGTGCTGTACCAGCTAAAGATTTTGGGCTGGCGAGCAGCCATCGTGTGGGAATGTGGCTTAAAGCCAAAACTAAGGGCGGCAAGCCTACAGCATTTGGCGGCTTGGCTGCGTAGCAATGCGGAGTATTTTGAGCTGCCAGTTTATGATGAATTTAGTGAGTTATAAGCCTTGTAGGCCGGAATAAAGCCGTTTGAACGCAAGTGAAAACGGCTGTTTCCGGCACACCGCGCCCACGATTTGCCGGAAACGCCGCTACTCGCTTACGCTCAAATCGGCTTATTCCGGCCTACAGGGCTGGAGTGAAAAAACATGTTTTTTCATTCCGATGAGCAAGCTTACGTTAATTCTTTCACAGTCTCTAGCTGTTTGGTCTTCTAATACAACAAATACGCCTTGCGTTCAGCAGCCCATGCCTGTTCGTCTGCCTGTAGCAAAGGTTCCAAGTCTGCGGGTGTGGCGGCGGCATCGTCTACCCACTCGCGTAACAGGCTGGAGCCGTTGATGACATCAATGGCGAGGCGGTCGAGTTCGTATTCATAAGGAAAATCGCGCCATAGCGGGTAATCCGGCTGTTGTGTGCGCAACGCTTTAAACGCCAATGCCTGTAAACGCCAAGGGCGAAACCCCAGATGCTGGTAGTACGGATCTTCCACATGTATTTGTATGCCCGCACACAGTTGTCCGGCGTGTTTGTGGAAAGTCGGTTCAAACCAACATTCGCGCAAATGGCAGCCCGCCAACCACTGCGGGGCCAGTTTGTGCATGGTTTTAATCAACTGCCCTGCGTGCATATCGGGTGCGCCAAACACTTCTAAAGGACGGGTTGTGCCACGGCCTTCGGACAAGCTTGTGCCTTCTAGCATGACCGTCCCTGCGTAACAACGCGCCATCCATAAGTTGGGGGCGTTGGGGCTAGGATTAATCCAACTGCGTTCACCTAAAGGCCAGCCATAACCGGGCGCGGCTTCGGGCTGCCAATCTTGCAGTGCCAACACCTGACAATCCACGTCCAGTTTTAAGGTGGCGACAAACCACAGCGCCAATTCGCCCATCGTCAGGCCGTGGCGCATCGGCATAGGCCCTGCGCCGACAAAGCTGTCCCAACCG
>JABFST010000138.1 GCA_013140465.1 Methylococcaceae bacterium | reverse complement strand
ACGGAATTAAGCCACCATGCAAGGCAATACCGTTCATAATCGCAGACATGCCGAACTCACGCACACCATAATTGACGTAGTTGGCATCTGGCTTGTTTGCCCGCATAGGTCTGTAGGTAGACCACTCGGTCATATTTGAACAACCCAAGTCTGCTGATCCGCCAAAAATTTCTGGCAGAATTTTAGCAAAGCCTTCAATTGCCGCCAATGAAGATAAGCGAGTCGCTGTTGTTTTTGCTTCTGCATTCACTGCATTAACAAAAGCTGTGGCATCTGCTTGCCAAGTAGCAGGCAAATCGCCAGCAATACGCCGTTGATATTCAGCTGCCAATTCAGGATAAGCACCTTGGTATGCAGAAAAACGCGCATTCCATTCAGCTTCGGCTTCAGCTCCTTTTGTTTTGGCATCCCAACCTGCATAAACGTCGGCAGGTATTACAAATGCTTCATGATCCCAACCTAAAGCAGCTTTAGTCAGATTAATTTCGTCTTGGCCTAAGGCCGCACCGTGGCAAGCATGGCTACCTGCTTTATTAGGAGAACCAAATCCTATTGTGGTTTTGCAACAAATAATGCTGGGTTTATCGGTAACAGACTTAGCCAGTTCGATTGCGTTTATTAAAGCTTGAGAGTCATGCCCGTCTACATTTGCTATTACATGCCATCCATAAGCTTCAAAACGGCCGGGAGTGTTGTCTGTAAACCAACCATCAACATGTCCGTCTATTGATATGCCGTTATCATCCCAAAAAGCGATTAACTTGCCTAATCCTAAAGTACCCGCCAAAGAACACGCTTCGTGCGATATACCTTCCATTAAACAGCCATCACCTAAAAACACATAGGTATGATGATCTACAATTTTATGTTCGTCTCTGTTAAATTGCGCAGCCAGAGCCTTTTCAGCTATAGCCATACCTACAGCGTTAGTAATGCCTTGGCCTAATGGCCCTGTTGTTGTCTCTACACCAGGTGCATAACCATACTCGGGATGACCAGGCGTTTTTGAGTGTAATTGACGAAAATTCTTTAGCTCTTCAATTGGCAAATCGTAGCCGCTTAAGTGCAGTAAGGAATAGATCAGCATAGATCCATGTCCGTTAGAAAGCACAAAACGATCCCTATTTGACCATTGTGGATTTGTTGGATTGTGGCTTAAAAAACTATTCCACAAAACTTCGGCGATATCCGCCATTCCCATTGGCGCACCTGGGTGTCCTGAGTTTGCTTTTTGTACGGCATCCATGCTCAAAGCGCGTATGGCGTTCGCTAATTCTCGGCGCGAAGTCATATTGTTCTCCTTACTGTTTTTATAAATTATGTGTAGTGACGTTTGTCAACAGTCTTGGCTAACCAATTGTTGGCTTATTGTAAATTATCATGCATTAAAAATTAGAACGAGTGGATAACCACTCGTTCTTTTGACATTACTCTAAGTTAGCGTGCCTTTCTCTCATTATTTCTTCGGGAATTCCTTTTTCCCATATTATGTGTGAAATGAGTGCTTCCAAAAAGCATAATGTGGACAGTTCAAACACTGTCCCCATTGGCATGCCTACAACTTTGCCGTATAGCTCCTGTTTTCCAATCTGAAAAACGCCGTCTGCCATATCGCCTATGGTTGAAGAGGCTTTTGCTGAAATCAGGACGATCTTTGCACCTACTTTTTTAGCATTCTTTGTAAATGCTATCAGTTGCTCAGTCTCGCCAGAACCAGAAATTATGACCAGCAAATCACCGTTCTTAATGCTTGGCGTTACAATTTCACCGACTACGCTGACATCATACCCACCATGCACTAATCTCATGGCAAAGAAATTACCGACTAGTTTAGAACGTCCAGCTCCTGCTATGAAAATACGCTTAGCATTATCAAGCATTTCCGTCATCTTTTCAGCATAGCCATTGTCGGTAGCATCAAGAATCTCTGAAATCTTGCCTACGACAAGCTGCTGATTTTGTTGCTGATACATATTACAGCCTCTTAAACAGCGTCAACCAATTCGCGAATTTCACGCGCTGCATCAGCAGGTGAAGCTGCACCATAAATAGCAGCACCAACAACGATAATGTTTGCACCTGCTCTTACTACGTCTTGTACAGTTGATGCTTTGATACCACCAGCAACTGAAATTCTGACAGGAAGACCTAATGCTGCGATGTCGTTAAGGTCTGAGAATGGTGTGTGACCTGCAGCTTGGGCATCAAGGCCAGTGTGGATACCCATGATTTGTGCGCCCGCTTCACATGAAGCTTTTGCACAAGCAACTTTGTCTTCTACGTTGATCAAGTCGATTTGAGCTTCTGCACCATGTGCGTTTGCAGCTTTAATCACGCCACCGATTGTTGCCAATCCAGAAACGCCTAAAACAGTCACAATGTCAGCACCAGCAGCATAGAATGGAGTCGCTTCGTATTCACCAGCATCCATTGTTTTCAGGTCAACTAACAACAATTTTTCTGGAAATCTGGCTCTCAACTCTCTTACTAAGTTGATCCCGTTATGTTTGATACAAGGCGTACCGATTTCAAAAATATCAACGTGCGGAGCTACCAAAGTAGCCAGCGCAACAGTTGCGTCGAAATCCAGTGAATCTAATGCCATTTGAATTAATGGTTTTGCCATGATATGTGCTCCGAAGGGTTATATTAATAGTTATAGTTGGTTACATACTTGTTTTGCGGACATAACTGTAAAGTAGAAAGGGGACGGCTGTCAATGCCAAATGCTTAATGCCCCATCAGCTGCCGCCCTGCCTACAGCACCCAATTACAAAATCCCACATTAAATCATGAGATTATACGATATATCGACATCATCTGACCGTCATTGTGAACACAGCATCTGATGTTTATCCTGTACAGCACAGCCCTAAAATCTTGTTGATTTTGCCCACTAGAGCGTGTGGTCGGCTTACAATTGCCACTCATTTTCCCTTTAACTTTCTTACATTTAGGATTACAAAATGTGCGCGTGTACGCCCCAAAATCAAGCGCCACCCAGGCTTACACAATAAGACTTGACCTACCCATCAACTCACAACCAACCCTAAAAGCTCAACAACGCGATATGAACTGAGCCTGTTTGTAAGTTCTGAGTGCCTTGTAGTTTTAAACCCAACCCTACACTACCCCAATTTTTCAACACAACATTTATTTACGGCACAAAAAAGCCCCCTGCGTCGCATGACATAGGGGGCTTTAAAAAAATTAACGATAGTTTTGGATTAAGCTGCGTAATTTGCGGCAGCAAAATCCCAGTTCACTAACGCCCAAAATGCCTCCAAATAGGCCGGACGGGCATTACGATAATCTATATAGTAAGCATGCTCCCACACATCACAGGTCAATAAGGGCGTTTGACCTGTTGTTAATGGACAACCGGCATTGCTGGTACTCACCAAAGCCAAGCTTCCATCGGCATTTTTTACCAACCAAGCCCATCCCGAACCAAATGTTGTAACCGCACATTTGGCAAAATCTTCCTTAAATTTAGAGTACGAACCAAACGTAGCATTAATTGCTTCTGCCAAAGCACCAGTAGGTTCACCACCCGCATTTGGAGCCAAGCTATTCCAGTAAAATGTATGATTCCAGACTTGTGCGGCATTATTAAAGATAGCTCCAGAAGACTTGACGATAATCTCTTCCAAGCTTAAACCCTCAAATTCTGTGCCAGGCACAAGATTGTTGAGGTTGGTCACATAGGTCTGATGGTGCTTGCCATAATGAAACTCCAACGTTTCTTCAGAAATATAAGGCACCAGTCTATTGTTAGCATAGGGTAACGCAGGAAGTTCGAAAGCCATAAGAATGTCCTAATAAAGTAAATTAAATAAAAATAGCCAAGAAATACGGATCTAAAAACCTAGTATTTTGGTAAGCTATTACTTTAGCATTACCGAGTGATTAAATAAAGCACGAGTTGGCCAACTAGTTAGCCGCTTTTAGTGCAGCCCATACCGCCCTTAATTTTTGCCTAGCCGAGTTCCACTTACATTATAATCCTACTTTTAACTAAAACAGCAACGATCATGGCAACAAAAACCAACTCCCCTTTACCTGTAGATGTAATAGCTGGCACTAAGTATGGCTGGTGCAACTGTGGCTACAGCCAAAATATGCCACTATGCGACCATGCGCACCGTGAGTTCTCTGATAAAAAATCTTTTAAATTCATAGCTGAAGAGTCAAAAACTCTATACTTATGCGGGTGTTCAGAAACCAAGACCCCACCCTACTGTGACGGCACAAACAATTGTAGAGAACTGTAATGGCTATTGAAATTGAACGTAAGTTTCTGCTGGCTAACGATAATTGGCGCACACTTGTCAGCCACACATCCAATTACCGACAAGGCTATTTAAGCTCACAACCCACTTGCTCCATTAGGGTAAGAATAAGTGATGACTGCGCGTGGCTTAACATTAAAAGTGCAGTTGCTGGCACGCATAGGCATGAGTACGAATACAAAATCCCAGCTTCTGATGCGGAAGAAATTATCGCCAACCTATGCAAAAAACCCATCATTGAAAAACAACGCCACATTGTCATCAATGACAGCAATACTTGGGAAATTGACGAGTTTTCAGGCATCAACCTAGGACTCTGTGTTGCCGAAATTGAATTGTCCAGCATTGATCAACCATTTTCATCACCCGAGTGGCTAGGGGTCGAAGTGACCCATGATTTGCGTTATTACAACAACAACCTAATCACCTACCCATATTCAGAATGGCAAGATAAATAATGACTTAAGAGAATTATTGATTGCATTGCTAATTTGTTTTATAGTTAGCTCATGAAAAAAACAACTTTTGTTGCATTATTACTACTAACTTCTACATGTCTTGCGAATGGCCTTAAAAGCGCTCTGCAAGACATTGAATCCGAGTGGGCTATAACTTACTATAGCACCCCCAAACAGCATAAACAGGCTAAGTATTCTGCGTTAATACAAAAGACCAACGCTGTTATGACCCAACATCCTGATCGCGCAGAACCACTCATACTACTCGCCATTGTGACGGCCTCAAATGCCGAAACCCAAGACGCCATTTCAGCCATTTCAGCCATACATAAAGCAAAAGACCTGCTGCTCAAGGCTATAGACATTAACCCCAACGCCATGGAGGGCTGCGCTTTAGTCACCTTGGGGACTCTTTATTATATGACCCCAGAATGGCCTATTGGCTTTGGCGATAACGCCAAAGCACAAGAATTGCTCACAAAGGCTTTAAAAATCAACCCCAACGGCGTAGACAGCAACTTTTATTATGGTAATTTTTTACTCTCCCAAAATAAATATACAGAAGCCGCAAACTACCTAAATAAATCAATTGCCGCACCTTCACGCGCTGAACAAGTTTATGCAGACAACCAATTAAAGGAGGAAGCGAAAGCGGCTCTTAATGACATTAGTGAACACAATCAAAGCAATACCAGCGGCTTGTTTGCCTCGATCTTAAACTCTCAAAATTCAAAACAATAACATCCCAGAGTTCTGCGCATGGAAGCACCCGCCACATTCCTGATATGCACCGAATTTCGGTTAAAAAACACTCCTTAAGGTTTTTTGTCGGCAACCCAATCCCTGCGGGCCAAAGAATGATCTTCTCACCTTCTTTATTCACTCAAGATTACACCACGCTAAACATGTCCACATTTGATACAACAGATGCTTGGGACATACACTAGCCTTTACCCACTCATGCGCAGCAAAGCTACTATTCTTAACACAACTTTACTATTGGGCATTAAACGTGAATTTTTTAAGTTTATAGCTTTTTTACACACAAATACTGCACGCAAAAAAGCAAACTATTACAGTCCACATCAATAAAACGACCAAAATCAGACTTATAAACTAGCCTCTAAAACTAATGGCAAGGTATTCTATCCGTTAAGCATTTCTGCTAATATAGCAGGGTAACACGAACTTTTTCCTTAACCCCTTTCTTGGTAAAAATTATGGCCTTTGTAGTCACAGACAACTGTATTAAATGTAAATTTACCGATTGCGTCGATGTATGCCCCGTCGATTGCTTTCATGAAGGACCCGAATTTTTAGTCATCGATCCAAATGAATGTATTGATTGCACTCTCTGCGAACCAGAATGCCCAGCCAATGCTATTTATGCTGAAGATGATGTACCTGATGACCAAAAGAAATTCATTCAAATCAATGCTGATTTAGCTGTGATATGGCCAGCAATTACTGAAGTCCAACCACCGCTGCCAAATGCTGACGAATGGAATGGCAAACCAAATAAATACGAATTAATACAAAAATCATAAACCACAAAACATTTTAGTGCCAGGCTATTACGCGTTATTACCGTCTTAGCAAAATAAAATTCTTATATACACTTGCGCCTTGCTAAATACAAGCAGGCGCAAATTTAATTTCAGTAAAGCATGAGACATAAAAAAAGCCGATTAAATCGGCTTTTTTTATGTCTCAGAATTTTATTCTGCCCTGTCAACCAGCTCAACATAGGCCATCGGAGCATCATCGCCTGGGCGAAATCCACACTTCATTATGCGCAGATAACCACCAGCACGGTTTTTATATCGTGGACCTAATTCATTAAAAAGCTTGGTGACAACTTCTCGATCACGCAGCCTTGAAAATGCAAGACGTCTTTTAGCAACGCTATCTTCCTTTGATAAAGTTATCAAAGGTTCAGCAAATCCCCTAAGCTCTTTAGCCTTAGGCAAAGTTGTCTTTATTAACTCATGCTTAAACAATGAATTCGCCATGTTACTAAAAAGTGCTTTTCTATGGCTACTGTTTATATTAAATTTTCTACCTGACTTACGATGTCTCATTATAAGAAGACCTATATTAATGTGTTGATATTGCGTGCGATTGATCTACTAAGTTATCTGGTGGCCAATTTTCTAAGCGCATACCCAAAGATAAACCTTTCAATGCCAGTATGTCTTTAATTTCTGTCAGAGACTTCTTTCCCAAATTAGGAGTCTTCAATAACTCAACTTCAGTCCGCTGAATAAGATCGCCAATATAAAAAATATTCTCAGCTTTCAAACAATTGGCTGAACGTACAGTAAGCTCGAGATCATCAACTGGACGCAACAATACAGGATCAAATATCTCTTCAACTTCAACTTCTTTTTCTTCGACTTGATCATTTACCTTTTCAAAATCAACGAATACAGATAATTGGTCATGAAGTATAGTAGCCGCCAATTTTATGGTTTGCTCTGGATCAACTGTTCCGTTAGTTTCCAACTCAATAACCAGTCTATCCAAATTGGTGCGCTGCTCAACGCGCGTACTTTCAACTTGGTAAGCTACCTTAACAATGGGACTGTAGGACGCATCTAATTGCAAAGCACCCACAACTGAACTATGATCAGAATTAAGCTTTCTTACACTTACAGGCTCATAACCCCGACCTCGACGTATCCTAATTTTCATATTAAGTACACCTGATTGGGTTAAGTTTGCAATTACCAGATCCGGATTTACAATCTCAACGTCATGCGGAAGATTTATATCTGCCGCCGTTACACAACCTGCACCAACTTTTGTCAAGTTAAGTTCTACTTCATCCTTGGAATGCAGTATTACAGCAAGTTTTTTTAAATTAAGCAGTATATCTATAACGTCTTCTTGAACACCTTCAATAGTCGTGTATTCATGAAGGACTCCTTCAATCTCTACATCAGTTACTGCACAGCCTGGTATCGTAGATAACAAAACCCGTCTCAATGCATTACCTAATGAATGACCGAAACCACGCTCAAGAGGCTCAATAACAATTCTGGAATGATTAGGAGATTTACTTAAAACCTCAACTAATCTTGGCTTTAATAGGCCAGAAATAGAATTCTGCATTTATATCCCTCAGAACCGCAATTATTTAGAGTATAGCTCAACGACTAACTGTTCATTAATATCACTACCCAAATCAACACGATCAGGCAATGAACTAAATGTACCCGTCATAGCTTTTGAATTAACGTCTACCCAAGAAGGAAATCCATATTGTTCAGTCACTGTCAGCGCATCAACGATACGTTGTTGTTTCTTGGCTTTTTCTCTTATAGAAAGCACATCACCAGGGGAAACTTGATAAGACGGTACGTTAATCAGTACGCTATTAACTGGGATTGATTTATGTGCAACCAATTGACGTGCTTCGGCGCGTGTGCAGGCAAAACCCATACGATAAACGACGTTATCCAACCTAGATTCCAACAAGTTCAACAAGTTTTCACCAGTTGCACCTTTTTTCATGTCGGCTGTTTTGTAATAGTTTCTAAATTGCTTTTCTAAAATGCCATAGATCCGGCGCAATCTTTGTTTTGCCCTTAGCTGCAAAGCATAGTCTGAGCTTCTGGTACGCTTTGTACCGTGCTGACCAGGTCTTTGGTCTAACTTACATTTATTTTCTAAGGATTTACCTCTGCTCTTTAGGAACAGATCAGTACCTTCTCTTCGACTTAATTTACAGGTAGGCCCAAGATATCTTGCCATGTTGCTACTCCAGATTCTTTATACGCGGCGTTTTTTTGGCGGACGGCATCCATTATGAGGAATAGGCGTCACATCAACAATATTATTAATTTTAAACCCAAGGTTATTTAATGAACGCACAGCTGATTCGCGTCCAGGGCCTGGGCCTTTGATCATAACATCAAGATTTTTCATGCCAAATTCCTGCGCAACTATACCAGCTTTTTCAGCGGCAACCTGAGCGGCAAATGGGGTGCTTTTTCTTGAACCACGAAACCCAGAACCGCCGGATGTAGCCCAAGATAAAGCATTACCTTTTCTGTCTGTTATTGTTATGATGGTGTTGTTAAAAGAAGCATGAACATGCACTATGCCATCAGCAACTTCTTTTTTTATACGTTTTCTTGAACGGTTTGGACTAGCCATTACTTCAACCTCTGAAGGGAAATCTTATTTTCTAATCGGTTTACGGGGACCCTTACGAGTACGAGCATTTGTTCTCGTCCTTTGACCCCGTAATGGCAAACCACGACGGTGCCTAATTCCGCGATAGCAACCTAGATCCATCAAACGCTTGATATTCATAGAAACTTCACGACGCAGATCACCTTCCACTGTCATCTTCGAAACAACATTACGAATAGCTTCTAATTGCTCTTCAGTCAGTTCTTTTATTTTTACGGTAGGCAATATCTCTACCTTTGCGCAAATTTCACTTGCAGTTTGACGACCAATACCATAGATTGCAGTTAAAGCTATTACTGCATGTTTATGATCTGGTATATTTATCCCGGCAATACGTGCCATCTAGATACTCCCCTGAGTAGTACTCTAAAGTTAAGCGTCGAATTATAGCATTGCAACAATTAGGACGCAACAAATTTTAGCCTTGTCGTTGTTTATGCCTACCATCAACACAAATAACCCTAACAACACCATTTCTTTTAACAATTTTGCAATTTCTACAAATTGCCTTTACCGAAGCACGAACTTTCACAACTAACTCCTAAGTTATTCTTGTGCAATAATTATTTTTTTAAATTGGCTTTTTTCATCAAACCTTCATATTGCTGGGACATGACATGAGTTTGCATCTGAGAGATGAAATCCATGACAACCACAACAATAATCAATAGTGACGTACCACCAAAGTAAAAAGGTACATTCCAATAAACAATCAGAAACTCAGGCAACAAACAAACCAAAGTGATATAAAAAGCACCTATTAAAGTCAAGCGAGTCATGACCTTGTCAATATAAGATGCGGTTTGTATGCCCGGCCTGATGCCTGGTAAAAATGCACCTGATTTTTTT
>JABFST010000169.1 GCA_013140465.1 Methylococcaceae bacterium | reverse complement strand
GAACAAACCCGTAAACAAGCCCAACACGGCAAATGGATGTTGCTGTTCTTTATAAGCCGCTACATAACCCGGGCCATACAAACTGACAGCCACCACGGCTATGCCAATAAGCAGATAAAAGAATCCTGACAAACCATCAAAACGGATATGCCAAGGCAGCCAAGGCAAACCTAAAGCCAATTGGTCGGTGATAACGCCGTGGCTAAGCATGACGGCCAAACCCGCCAATACGGCATAAAAGCCTGAAAAGCTCAGTAACACAAATACGGCGCGGTGCAGAAGTAGCGGATACTGTTGTTCGCTTAGGGCATGGGTAAACCAAGCCTGACAGTCAACTTGGTTGGGGAAAAGTTTATTGCCCAAAACTTGGCTGATGGCTAATAACCGTAAGCGCTGGTTCATCAGCAAGGCCAACAGTCCAGAAGCAAAGCTGAGCAAAACTGCGCTGTACGCTAAAAATAGAATCATGTCGGGCACTCGTGGTGGAAGAAGGTTGTTTGTTATCGTTTTATCGTTTCCACGCTCCGTGTGGGAATGCCGCCCTAGCCTTGTAGGCCGGAATAAGCCGCTTTGAGCGTAAGCGAAAAGTGGTGTTTCCGGCAAATCGTGGGCGCGGTGTGCCGGAAACGGCTGTTTTCACTGGCGTTCAAACAGCCTTATTCCGGCCTACAAGGCTATCATCCCGCAACGCTGGAGCGTTGCGGGATGAATTCCCACGCGGAGCGTGGGAACTATAAAAAGGTTGTTGCGGAAAGTTATCGTTCCCACGCTCCGCGTGGGAATGCAGCCGTAGACGCTCCAGCGTCTTCTTGTGCTGCCAACTACTGTCCTATCATCCCGCAACGCTGGAGCGTTGCAGGATGAATTCCCACACAGAGCGTGGGAACTATAAATACCTAAAAACGCCCTACACCCCAAAATGGTCCGTCTTACGGCGCATCATATTTCCAGGTTTCATTTTTCTGGCGGATAACGGATGGCGGGAATAAGTGTCGTGATATTCCATCCCCAAAAACACAATCTTGCCGCCTTTGCCAACGTAGCTATGTTCAAAATCGTGTAGGAACTCCATCACCGTGTGATCCAACAAATATGTGTTGTTCATCTGGAAAATAATGGTTTTACCCTCTTCCAACGCACTTAAAGCGGTTTTAAGGGCCATAAAATTCGAGAAAATGGCTGCACCGACGATGCTGACAATCACCGACCCGTTTGCTTGCGGCTCTATCACAAAATGAATCTTGAACAGGTTGTTAAAGCGCACGCCACGCAAAATATGGATGATAAACTTTGCCAAAATGCCTATCGCAACACCGATCAATAAATCCGTCGCCAACACGCCGATAATGGTGACGATAAACATAAACAGCTGTTCTTTACCCACACCCATGACTTTGGCGAATTCTTTCGGCGAAGCCAAACGGAATCCGGTATACACCAACAAGGCCGCCAACGCCGCTAACGGGATGCTGTGGATCAAACGCGGAAACAACACCACAAACAACAACATAAACGCGCCGTGGAAAAAGTTAGCCCAAGCCGTCTTGGCGTTGTTGTTGACGTTAGCCGAACTCCGCACGATTTCAGCAATCATCGGCAAACCGCCGACTAAGCCCGCCACCAAGTTGCCCACACCGACGGCGGTCAAATCTTTATCCAAATTGGAATGGCGTTTATAAGGGTCTAACTTGTCCACCGCCATTGCGCTAAGCAAGCTTTCTAAGCTGCCCACCAAACTAATGCTGACTACGGCTTCCCAAAATTCCACAGTGGCAAACTTGCTAAAATCAGGAAAATAAAAACTCGCCATAAAGTTATCGGAAATAGCCACCAAAAACTTCGGCCCGATGGTTTCTTCGTGATGCGGTAAGAAATGGGCATCAGGCAAAAACAAATACATGTGTTCGTGTTCCAGATCAAAATATCGCGCCAGGGCTATCCCCGCCAACACCACGATTAACGGCGCGGGAATCATTTTTAACACCGGGTTTTTCAGCAACGACCAAATAATCAAGATAATTAAGCCCGTAAAACCAATAATGGCAATTTCATAATTGGGGTTAAGCAAGCTATGCGGAATTTGGGCGATGGTCGAAAACAAGCTGCCTTTTTCGGGTGTAGCCCCCAACATGACGTGGATTTGCTTAGCCATGATGATGATGCCTATCGCCGCCAACATGCCGTGGATCACCGATGCCGGAAAAAACGAACTTAAGCGTCCGGCCTTGAACACGCCCATTAAAATTTGGACAACGCTCGCCACCACAATAGCCGCCAAGGTGTAGCGGTAGCCCGCCATCGCATCGCCTTCGCCTAAAGATTGCACTGCACCCAAGACGACGACAATCAGGCCCGCCGCTGGGCCGTTAATGGTGATGAACGAACCACTGATGCGCGACACCAACATGCCGCCGATAATGGCGGTGATAATGCCCGCCGAAGGTGGAAACCCGGAGGCCATAGAAATGCCCAAACACAAAGGCAACGCAATCAGGAAAACCAAAAAACCGGACAACAAATCGCTACGCCAATTTTCTGTTAATCCCGCGATCCCTGTTTTGGGTAAGGTAGGCGGTGTGACTAGACTCATACAAATCCTTGATACAGTTAATGACAGTTATCTAAAGACAAGCCATAACCATGCCAACGCAATTATTTTTTATAACTCATTAATTTGTATGTAAAACTTTTAAACGCGCCGCCAGAAAACCTGAGCGATGGCGCGGGGATGGTGTATAACAACCTATCGGTTGGTTGTTTTGCACTAGGGGGGGTTATGGGTTGGTTTTATGGATTTACGCAGTCTATTGTGCTTACTTATCGGCGGCATTAACGTTAAATAGCACAGCTTGGCAACGCCTAAAGCCGTTGTACTTGCTTAAAAAATCTGGGCATTGCGCTTTTGAATAGATCGGGTTTTTGGTGGAGGGGCTATAGCCTATTTTCACAGTCTCAAGCAGAGAAACCGCGCTACATTCAGGCTGTTACGGCTCCTTTCTGAGGGAAAAGGCGTTTAAGATAGATTTATTTAGCTTTGGACTCGATAAAGTAGCGCGTATTACGCAAACCCTATACTGGCAACTTGTTGACGAGGGGGTTGGGTGCAGGGATTAAGGTGTATATTTCGTAACTATTCAGCATCCGGGGCACAACAGCCGTTCGCTGAGCACAACAGCCGTTCGCTGAGCACAACAGCCGTTCGCTGAGCACAACAGCCGTTCGCTGAGCACAACAGCCGTTCGCTGAGCACAACAGCCGTTCGCTGAGCACAACAGCCGTTCGCTGAGCGGAACAGCCGTTCGCTGAGCGGAGTCGAAGCGAACAAACCGGCTTCGACTCCGCTCAGCCTACGGTAAATTTGACTTAATTAGAAGTCGCTCTGAATAGTTACTTTATTTCTAAGCTTTACATCAATCTTGCGCCATATTTAAACCTGCCTATTGCTTACGCAACCACAAAGCAGCCCACTCAGAAGCTTCTGTAGCTGAGCCTACAGCCACACAACAGATAATGCTGGACTAGCAACACAACTAGGTCAACTTATCCGCAAAAACCATCAACAACATATTGATTTAAAATAATAAACTGGCTATTGGCATATATACTGCTTAAGTTGTAGGGAAATCTAATCCCTTATTCCGTCTAGGAGCTTTATATGCCGCAATTGAAAACCCCTTTGTTAGCCCTCAGCCTGTCTTTGGCTATTGCTGGCTGCGCCACCCACACATCCGCTTTGCAATCTTCCGCCCATGCCCTCAATCTAGGCACTATTAACAGCCTGGAATTTTCGGGTACAGGCTTATGGTATCAGTTTGGGCAAGCCCCCAATCCCAGTTCAGCATGGCCTCCGTTTGCCGTTAGCCGCTACACCGCCGATATTAATTATTTGACAGGCGCAGAACGCGTACAAATTAACCGCCGCCAAGTGGTTGAATCGGGCCGCTTACGGCCTGATCCGGTCGAACAAAAGGTAGACCAGTATGTAAAAGGTTCAACTGCGTGGAATCTTGCCCGCGCTGCCAACGCGCCTGCCACTGCGGCTCCAACACCTAGCGCACAAGCCGCTGCGGTGGAAGAGCGCAAAGCTGAAATTTTGGCTACCCCGCACGGCTTTTTACGCGCTGCATTGGCAAATAACGCTAGCCTAAGCGCAAACGGAACAGGGACGGAAGTCAGCTTTACCACAGAAGGCAAATACCGTTATGTCGGTCAGCTTAATGAAAAAGGTGAAGTCACGCGCGTACAAACGTGGATAGATAGCCCCGTATTGGGCGATACCTTGGTACAAACCGACTATTCAGACTATAAGGACTTTTCTGGGGTCAATTTTCCGGGCCATATTGTCAGGACCCAAGGCGGCTATCCGGTACTGGACATTAACGTCAGCACCGTAACCGCCAACCCCGCAGTGAATATCGTTGTGCCGGGTGAAGTTGCCAATGCCCAAACTGCCGTGAAGGTGAAGGCCGAAAAATTGGCCGAGGGCGTTTTTTATCTGACTGGCGGCACTCATCACAGCGTGGCGATAGCACAAAACGACCATGTGGTGTTGGTTGAAGCACCGTTAAATGAAGACCGTTCGCTGGCGTTGATTGCCAAAGTCCATGAAATCATCCCCAACAAACCGATTAAATACTTGGTCAACACCCATGCGCATTTTGACCATTCCGGCGGTCTGCGCACGTTTGTCGATGCGGGTGCAACTATCGTCACCGAGCAAGCTAACCAAGCTTATTATGAAAAAATATGGGCAAACCCCCATACCCTAAAACCCGACTTGTTGGCAAAATCCGGCAAAGCCGCGAGTTTTGCCACTTTTTCTGACAAACAGGTATTATCCGACGGCAAACGTGCGATAGAGCTGTATCCAATTGCAGGTAATGGTCATAACGATGCTTTTGCTTTGGTGTATTTGCCCGCCGAAAAAATCCTCATTGAAGCCGACGCCTACACGCCACCTGCCGCCAACACCCCTCCCCCCAGCAAACCCAACCCTTATAGCGTCAATTTATATGACAACGTGCAAAAACTGCATTTAGATGTCAAACAAATCGCCGCCTTGCATGGCCCGCATGTGGTCGGTTTGGATGCCTTGCGCACGGCTATTGCAGCGCGCTAAGCGCTACAATTGCATCCTAAAGCCCTTCTCATCGGAGTGAAAAAACATGTTTTTTCACTCCAGTCTCGTAAGCGTAACCCGACCCATCAAAGCTCAAATTTTCGGGTTACGCTAACCCCTACCTACGTTTTTTTCAACGTTCACGCCTAATTCAATGCTTCGGCTTACAGATCTGTAGGCCGTGGCGTTGCCGCCTACAGTTCTATGCGTATCCCCAATTCCACGACTTGTTCGACCGGAATCTTAAAAAAATCAATTGCGCTGGATGAATTTTGGAACAGAAACCGAAACAATGGCCTACGCCATGCGGGCATAGGGCTGCGGTTACGGAAGGCAAGCTGTTCGCTGCCGATAAAAAAGGAGGCGGTCTTGGGGTTAAAGTCTAGCCCTTGTTGTACGCATACGTCTAAGGCGCGGCGCACGTCGGCGGTTTGTTTAAAGCCGTAATAGAGCTTGACGCGGTAAAAATTGCGCTGTTCGCCAAAGGTGCGGATTTTGACTAGGTGTTCTTCGTCCACATAAGGTTCGTTGGTGGTGACGATGGTCAGCACGATCAGGGTTTTGTGCAACACATGGTTGTGTTCCAGGTTGTGCAGCAATACTAGCGGCACGCCGTGCAAACTGCGGGTCAGATAAATGGCGGTGCCGTCTACTTGCACCAGTTGTTGAGTGATTTTCTTTTCTAGGTCTTCAAACAGCATACGTCGCGCGTCCATGTATTCGGCGAGCATCTTGCGCCCCTTAATCCATGTGGTCAGTATCAGGAACAAGATGGCGGCAATGACCAGCGGCAACCAACCGCCTGTGGGGATTTTTAGGCTGTTAGAGGCAAAAAAGACTAAATCCACGGTTAAGAACAAGCTGATAAAGCTGACACTGCTGAACGCATTCCATTGCCATAAGGCTTTGATAATAATGAAGGCCAGCACGGTGTCCACAATCATAGTCCCGGTGACGGCAATGCCATAAGCCGATGCCAATGACGATGAAGATTGGAAACTAAAAACCAACACAAACACCAGGAACATCATCATCCAGTTGATGGCAGGGATATAGACTTGCCCTTGTTCATGCCCTGAGGTGTGTAAAATGTTCATACGCGGGCAATAGCCGAATTGGATGGCTTGGCGCGTGACTGAAAAAGCCCCGGAAATGACCGCTTGCGAAGCGATGACGGTTGCCAGTGTGGAGATCACCAGCATCGGGTATAAGGCCCAGGTTGGCGCGAGCAGGTAAAAAGGATTTTTAATGGCTTCGGGATGGTTGAGCAATAATGCGCCTTGGCCAAAGTAATTGAGCAGCAAGGCCGGAAACACAAAGCTAAACCAAGCGTAGCGTATGGGTTTAAGGCCAAAATGGCCCATGTCGGCGTACAGGGCTTCTGCACCTGTAATGGCGAGCACCACCGAACCCATAATCAAAAAGCCATGCCAGCCCAGATCCAGCAATACTTGGATGGCGTAATAAGGGTTGATGGCTTTAAGTACGCTAGGCTCGTTGATGATATTGATTACGCCCAGCACTGCCAGCAAGGCGAACCAAAAACACATGATGGGAGCAAATATTTTGCCGACTTTGCCTGTGCCTCGGGCTTGGATAGAAAACAATCCCCCCAATACGACGGCAGTCATTGGCAAAACAAAATGCTCTAAAGTGGGCGAGATGATGGTTAGCCCTTCTACGGCACTGAGTACCGAGATGGCGGGCGTGATGATGCTGTCGCCGTAAAATAAGCAGGCCCCTAATAAGCCGATCGTGACAATAAAGCGCATTTTTTTGGGCTGGGCACTGGAGCCTTTTAAGGCCAAGGCCATCAGCGCAATAATGCCGCCTTCGCCCTTGTTGTCGGCACGCATGATAAAAATGGCGTATTTGGTGGTAACGACGAGCGTAAGTGACCAAAAGATCAGTGACAATACGCCCAGCACATGCAGTTCGTTGATGGCTAAGCCATTATGGAAAACTTCTTTGAGTGCGTATAAGGGGCTAGTGCCTATATCGCCAAAAACCACGCCTATGGCGCTGAGCGTGAGTCCGGCGAGTTTGCCTTGGGTGTTGCTGGATGACATGGGGTATCGGGCTGTCCGTTTGGGTAAGGTTTAGTGGGTATAAGCAAGCCTTAAGCGCCGGGGATGGAGGGGTGTGGTGGTGTGGGTGCTGGCTTAGAGGGCTTTGGATTTGGTTTTTGCACAATGCACGCATTGATAGACGGTAATCAGTTTGCCGCATTTGACATCAAACTGTTGTTCTTTGATAACGGCCCATTTATGAAGACCGCTGCGGCACAAGCTATTGCCTTTGTGCCGTGGCATAGCCGTAGGGCGTTTAAAAGGAACAACCTGTCCCATTTTATTTTTTGGCGATGCTGGCCCACGCCGCCAGCCATGTGGGTGACAAATAAGCGTCGGCTTTTTTGTCGAGTGCGCCGCTTAGGGCTAGGCGCAGGGTCTGGTTGACCGTGCCGAAAAAATACGCGTAGGCCAGTTGTGGGTCTAGGTTGCGTATTTCACCCGCTTTAATACCCGCTTGGATGATTTTGCCGATTTTGGTAAACGCGGCGGTTTCCAGCAAGGGTTTTTCTTCGGGTAAAAACTCGTTGAAATTCAGCGCTAATATAAATCGCATAATCTCAGGCGCGTCATCGCTGAGCCTGAAAAACAATTCAACCACGGCGCGGAGTTGGTCTGAGGCTTTGGGGCTTCTGCGCCGGATGTCATCTATCGATACATTGAGCGTATCAAAAATTTTGGCGTAGAGTTCGGTGGCAATCACCTGCTTGTTGTTAAAATGCTGGTAAACCGCACTGGCGTTTTGAACACCCGCGAGCTTAGCAATATCGGTCAGCGAGGTGTTGAAATAACCTTTACGCGTAAATAATTTTAACGCCGCAAGGATAATTTCATCCTGGATTTCTGCGGGGGTCTGGCTCTGTTCTATTTCCTGATCCATTATTATTCTTGTCGCAGCGGGTCAATGTGCTGCATCTGTGGTGTTGATAAATGGCTTATGGGTTTAACCAATAAGCTAGGCAAAAGGGTGTGGGACCCGATGTTATTATTGTTTAGTGACTGCTGTTGATAACCGTGAGGGCGGCCCTTAAGTAGTTAATCATAGACCATAAAGTCAGTACGGCGGCAATATACAGCAAACCGTAGCCTATTAGGTTAGTGGGCAAACCTAGGGCATCGTCACGGTAAAGCAATAAGGTGATGGACACCATTTGTGCGGTGGTTTTCCATTTGCCCAATTGCGATACTTTTACTTTGGCGCGTTGGCCTATTTCCGCCATCCATTCGCGTAATGAGGCGATGGTGATTTCACGGCCTATGATGATGGCGGCGGCAATAGCTAAGGTGGGAGTCGCTTGCTGTTGCACAATCAGCACCAGCACGATGGCGACCATCAGCTTATCGGCAACAGGATCCAAAAAGGCGCCAAACGGGGTTTCCATTTGTAATTTGCGCGCCAAATAACCATCTAACCAATCCGTGAAGCCGGCAAATATAAAAATGAGCGTACACGCCACATTGGCATATTGCCAAGGCAAATAAAACACCACGGTTAAGAGCGGTATCAGCGCTATCCTTAACAGGGTTAGGTTAGTGGGTATGTTAAATTGAATCGTCATCTTGATGATGAAATAATGCGTATATGCGCTGCGCCAATGGCCGACTAATGCCGTCTACGCTACAAAGTGCATCTACGCCTGCGCATGAAATGCCTTGCAGCCCCCCAAATTGTTTTAATAATAATTGTCTTCGCTTTGCGCCTAAGCCCGGGATGGATTCCAACACCGATTGCTTGGACACTTTACCGCGCCGTTGCCGATGTCCGGTGATGGCAAAGCGATGTGCCTCGTCGCGGATATGTTGGATGAGCAACAAACCACTGGCGCCGGGGCTTATTTCTAAGGGCTGTTGCTGGTTGACCAACAGCAATTTTTCCATGCCCGGCTTTCTGTCCGGCCCTTTTGAAACGCCCACTATCATAACATTGTTTATGTCTAATTCTGCTAATGCCTTTTGCGCTTCATGGACTTGTCCTTTGCCTCCGTCAATAAACAAAATGTCCGGGGCTTCGTGTTCGCCTTGTTTTAAGCGTTTGAAACGCCGATAAACGGCTTGGTGGATCGCGGCATAATCATCGCCGCCCGTAATGCCGCTAATATTAAAACGCCGATAAGCCGATTTAAGCGGCCCATCCTTATCAAAAACCACACACGAGGCGACGGTTTGTTCACCTTGGGTATGGCTAATGTCAAAGCATTCCAAGCGTTTTGGGACGGCGGCACAGCCCAGTTCGGCCTGTAGGCTTAAAAACCGCGCGTGCAGTCCCTGTTTGTCGGCTAATTTGGCCAGCAACGAATTTTCGGCATTGGTGACTGCCATTTGCAACCATTTAAGGCGTTCGCCACGCACGTTGCAAGACAAGGTGACAGCGTGTTTGGCCTGTTCTGCCAGCACTTGGGCTATCAGCGTGGCATCTTCGGGTTCATGGCTGAGAATCAGTGCTTGCGGGACGGGTTTGTCCAAATAATATTGCGGTATAAAGGCTTGTAAGATTGCGGCAGGGTCATGTTCATCAGTCATTTTAGGGAAAAACACCTTATTGCCCAATTGCTGCCCATTACGCACAAAAAATACCTGCGCACACGCCAAATTGGCTTTGTTGGCACAGGCGACAAT
>JABFST010000451.1 GCA_013140465.1 Methylococcaceae bacterium | reverse complement strand
CCGTCTAGCAAGGCGATTTTGACGGACAGCTTGGCTTCGTTGCCGTCTTCTTTCAGCTCGCCAAATTGCGCGACTTACAGCAATTGGGCGTGTTCGATGTCTACCGCATACAGTGCGAAAGATTGTGCCGAACCAAAATGTTGGTTGACGGTTTCCATATCGGTGGTGGCAAAGGCCACTTTGATTGCAGTGTCCATAAAGCTCCTTTGTTCGGTGGTTTGCACAATGTGCAAGCGTCTGGTTAATGACATGGCGGCGTGGCGGTCTGCCGTTCGGAAGCGGGTTTTTGGCCGTAAATCGAGTGGTAGGCCGGAATTTCTTCATGGCTGTGGTTAATCACCAAATTTGCCAAATCGAATAAGGTTTGTCGGGTGCCGCGATAGCCTATCCAGGTTTTTTGGTAGCCGCCGATGATGTCGTACAACGGGAAACCCGCGCGTAATATCGGCACGCCCAAGCGTTCGGCGGTGTCTACGGCGTGGGAGTTGCCGATTACCAATTGCGCTTTGTTGGCTAAGCCGATTTGTTCCATATCTTCCAAATCGCCTATCTTAATGCGGGCAACAGGCAAACGCGCCAGCAGCGGTACATTGCAAGACGTGACTGCCGCCACCACTTCAGCCCCCATTTCTTGTACCAAATCCACAAATGCGCCCAATAAATCGGCATCGGCAGCAATGGCGATGCGCAATTGCCCAAGCATAAAATGGGTGTCCAACATCGCATCTTGCAATTGTGCGCGTTGGCGTTCGATACGCGCCGGAACGGGGTTGCCGCTGATCGTTGCCAAGGTATGCACCAAGGCATCGTTGGCTGCCAAGCCGTAGAGATGGTCAAAGCGGTAGCTAGGCACGCCAGTTTTGCTTTCCAGCACCTCGGCGCAAGCGTCTAAAGAAGCACCGATTACGATGGTGGCGATGGCATTGCCTAAGGTCGCCAGCGCCGACACGGGCGTGCCGCCTATAGTGACCGGGCTAAAATCGTCTGCGGTTAAACAGCCGTCTAAAGAATCAGAGATGTCTGGCACAAACACGGGGCTGAGCTTGAAGTGCTCAAACAAATCGCGCAGGGCTTCCAAATCGCCGGGCGTGAGTGCGTAATTTGCCAGCACATTCACTTGCTGGTGGTGCTTGCCGGGGTGCGTACCCGCCGTGCTGGCATCGGGGACGCGGGCACGCAAGATTTCGGTCAAGGTGCTGGCGTAGCCTGTTTCCACGCTACCCAAAAAATCGGGGGTATTCACGCCAACTACGGCGACATGCGCCAGTTCGGGATGCGCTTCTTGAAATTCGCGGACATTGCGTTGCACGTCGGCACCTTGGGTTTCCGCCAAGCCTGTAGTCAGTACCGTAATCAGGTCGGGGTGGGATTTTTCGGCTATCGTCAAAATGCCGTCGCGGACATTGTCATCAGCGCCCATCACCGAACTGCCCTGATCCATTGCCGTGCTTTGCAAGGGGATAGGCTCACGAAAATGCCTAACAAAAAACACTTTGGCAAATGCGGTGCAGCCTTGCGAGCCATGCAGCATTGGCATAGCGCGGTTAAAACCCAGGGTTGCCAACGCGCCGCCTATGGGTTGGCTGGCTTTAAGCGGATTGACCGATAGGGCTTTGTTGCGTTTTAAAATATCAGCCATGACTTTGCTCCAAAACCGGGGTGGCGACAGTCCACGGTGCGGGTTTTCTGACCGCTTCCCAAACCGGGCTTTCAATCGTTAAGGCCAATTGCCGGACTAATTCCAACATGCCTTGGTAGCCTTCATAACCAAATTCGCGTTCTTGGTTGATGTCTAAAAATGGCACTTTGGCTTTTAAGGCCGTGTACATATTGCGTCCGCCCGCGATTAAAATGTCGGCGCGATAATCTTTGACGATTTTCAATAACGCCCTAGGGCTGCCGTCGTCTATCATCACGGTGTCGTCGCCCATTAATTCGCGGATGCGGGCTTTGTCTTCTTCGGTGGATTTTTTGGTGCCAGTCGCCACCACGACCATGCCTAAATCCTGCAATGCCGAAATCACCGACCAACTTTTTACCCCGCCCGTAAACAACAACACGCGCTTGCCTTTAAGCCGCGCTTTCCACGGGTCTAGGGCCTCGCGGATGCGGTTTTCCTCACGCGTAATCAAGGCTTCGGTGCGTTCGACCAAATCGCTATCGCCCAAGGCGTTAGCAAAATCGCGTAATGCTAGACTAGTATCGGTAATGCCATAAAAACTGCCTTCAAACCACGGCGTGCCGTATTGCTTTTGCAATTTGCGGGCAACATTCACCATCGCTTTGGAACACACCATCATATTCACTTCGGCTTTGTGCATGGTTTGCACTTCCCGAAACCGCGCATCGCCGGACAAGGTGCATAACACCCGCAAGCCCAGCTCATCCAACAACGGCAACACATGCCAAAACTCGCCAGCAATATTGTATTCGCCGATTAAATTGACATCATGCACACGCACGGCGGTGGCGGGGAGCGGGTCGGGATCGCGGGTACCGATGACATGTTCCACCATCGCATCGCCAGCAATCCGGTTGCCTAAGTTTTTAGTGCCATAAAACCCTGCGCAATCAATCGGCACCACAGGCACGCCCCATTGTTGCTGGGCTGATTTACAAATCGCGTTGATGTCATCGCCGATCAGAGCAGGCACGCAGGTGTTGTAAATAAACACGGCGGGCGGATGGTAGCTGTCGATGGCTTGTTTGATGGCGTGGAACAATCGCTTTTCGGAACGGCCCATAACGATGTCCTGTTCCGTCAAATCGGTGGTCATACCAATCCGGTATAAGCTGGCGCCCGAAGAACGTGTGCCACGGTTATCCCACGAACTGCCGGCACAGGCGATAGGGCCGTGGAC
>JABFST010000421.1 GCA_013140465.1 Methylococcaceae bacterium | reverse complement strand
GATAGTGTGGCACTTTGCCATGCGAAAGTAGGGAATTGCCAAGCTTTTAAACATGAGACCCGCCCGCATAAATGCTGGCGGGTTTTTTTTTGCGCTTTTTTGCCGCGAACGGGGCTGGCGCGGATAAACGCCAAATAACTTGCGGTAGCCTAGCCCCCATAGCCCTAGGTTTATGCAATGCGGGCTTTCTAAAGCAGGTACATTCAGATTATGATGGCAACTATTTATCACTAGGTCTCTTAATCCGCCATGAAATGTTATCCCCTATTTATTATAAGTGCTTTGTTTTCTATTTTAACGGGCTGTGGACAGCCTGGGCCACTCTACTTGCCTGGAACTGCGCCACCCGTGCATGTAGAGCCTGAGCCTATTCCTGAACCTGAAACCAAAAAAACAAACTGAAGATATTTTAATTTTCAAAAATCCAATTGGGTTTTGAATGAATTGCACAGACCTCGGCAATACTTTAAGCGAGGACGGCAAATCAATGTTACCGAGTGTCAAGACTCATACCGTATCAGTGATTGATGGTGATATTATAGGGCGTCTTTTATAAGCCGAAATTTTGCTTAGGTGTCTGCGCGTAGGAATGGGAAAACCAAGCTTAGCTTAATCTCCGATCTGCATGGGTTAAACCCTGTCGTGATGACACTGCCCGCACACCAGCACCCAAATTAAAAAAACCGTTTTAAGGAAACATCATGTTAATTAAACTCACAGGCGCTAAAGTCCACGACCCTGCCAGCGGTATAGATGGTCAACAACAGGATATTTATATCCAAGAAGGCCGCATTATTGATAAGCCATCCGGCGATTTTGTGGTCGATAAAGACTACGATTTACGCGGCAAAGTGGTCATGTCCGGCGCAATTGATATGCACACCCATATCGGCGGCGGCAAAGGTAATATTGCGCGGACCTTATTGCCGGAAGACCATCGCCAAGATCCGGTGCATCGCAGCGACATTACCCGTTCGGGTTGTGGTCATGCTATGCCCAGCACTTTTGTGACGGGCTACCGTTATGCGGAAATGGGTTATACCGCCGGGTTTGAACCTGCGGTATTGCCGATTAACGCCCGCCAAGCGCATATGGAAATGGCGGACATCCCCATTTTGGACAAAGGCGGTTATGTGATGTTAGGCAGCGACGATTATTTGCTGCGGATGCTCACTGCGAAAAAAGACCAGAAAGCCATTAACGATTATGTCGCCTGGACCATGCACTCCGCCAAAGCCATTGGCGTAAAAGTGGTTAATCCCGGCGGGATTAATGCGTTTAAGTTCAACCAACGCAAGTTGGATTTGGATGAACAAAACGTCCATTACGGCGTAACCCCGCGCGATATTTTACAGGTGTTGGCGACCGCCGTTAAAGAGCTGGGCGTTTCACACCCGCTGCATGTCCACGGTTGTAACTTGGGTGTGCCCGGCAATATGCAAACCACACTGGATACCATCCAAGGCATCGGCGGCTTGCCTATGCACTTGACGCATATCCAATTCCACAGCTATGGCACTGAAGGTGACTTTAAATTTTCATCAGGCGCGGCGCAAATCGCTGAAGCCGTCAACAAAAACAAAAATATCACCATCGATGTCGGGCAGATTTTGTTTGGGCAAACCGTCACCGCTTCTGGCGACAATATGCGCCAACACGCCAACCACAAACACGCCAGCCCCAATAAATGGGTGACGATGGATATTGAATGCGATGCTGGTTGTGGCGTTGTTCCATTCAAATACAAAGACCAAAACTTCGTCAACGCCTTGCAATGGGCAATTGGTTTGGAAACCTTCCTGTTGGTTGACGACCCGTGGCGCATTTTCTTAACCACCGACCATCCCAACGGCGCGCCATTTACTTGCTACCCGCATTTAATCCGCTTGCTGATGGATAGAACCTTCCGTAATGACGTGTTGGCCACCATTCACCCCGAAGCGCAAAAAATGACTACGCTGGCCTCGATAGACCGCGAATACAGTCTGCAAGAAATCGCCATTATGACCCGCGCAGGGGCTGCCAAGTTGATCGGCTTGAAAGACCGTGGCGGCTTAAGTGCGGGCAATTGGGCGGACATTACCGTTTACACCGACAACAGCGACCGCCAAAAAATGTTTGAAAAACCCGATTATGTGTTTAAAGATGGTCAATTGGTGGTTGTCGATGGCAAGGTGGTGTCCACTAAATGGGGGACAACGCATGTGGTCAGACCCGATTTTGACCCGTCCATCGAAAAAGGCTTGAAAGATTATTTCGATCGTTACCTGACCATGAAGCTGGGTAATTTTAAGATTAGTGATGATGAGATTACTGAGGATGGGCGGGGGAGTATTACTGTGCATCCGACTGTATAAAACTGTCAGCCAGTTATTTGGTCATAATGTAGAGAAAGAATCATGCTACCTTCATTCTATATAGAAAATTTTAGGCTTTTCGACACGCTATCGATTAATAGGTTAAGTAGGGTCAATTTGATTGTTGGTCGGAACAATGCGGGTAAGAGTGCGTTTTTAGAAGCTGTCTTGTTATATACAGCAAATGCTTCTCTTGAAGTTATTTACAACCTTATAGAATCAAGACAAGAAAATTATGATTCTGAATTTCAAAATAATACAAATAACCTGCTTTCATTAAATCCTGTTAGGCATTTTTTTAAAGATCACAAAATACCTAATTTAACGGATTCCGGTTTTACACTTGCAACTAGAAAAAATGATGCATATTTAAATATAAGAACGGCTGCATTTATTATTGAAGAATCGGTAGATAAAAGAATTAGAAGAAAGATTGATCTAAAAGAATTGGAAAATTTTAACCCAGATTACTTTGATCCTGATATTGAAATATTTGTAGTGTCTGAGCAAGAAGATAATACTCAATTGCTATTCTCTCAAAATCGAGATTTTCGTGACGCTTATAGAGAATATAGATATATATTTAGTAATCAACGATCACAAAGCAAATACGGTGTAATTCAGTTTGTTTCAACGCAAGGATTGACAGATATAAAAGCTGCCCAACTATGGGATGCCATTAATTTAAATGATATTGAAAAGGATGTAATAAACTCGCTTAAATTAGTAGAAAAAAATATAGTTGGGCTTGCTTTTGTTGAAGGTGATAGACCGCGAGATCGAATTCCTGTAGTTAAGTTAGAAAACCAAGAAGAGCGCATACCGCTTAAAAGCTTAGGTGACGGCGTAACCAGAGTTTTCCACATTATCTTATCTTTAGTAAATGCCAAAGGCGGCGTGTTGTTAATTGATGAATTTGAAAATGGACTCCATTGGGCTCTACAGCAATCAGTTTGGGAGATTGTTTTTCAATTGGCAGAAACACTGGATGTTCAAGTATTTTGCACAACGCATAGTCGGGATTGTATTGATGGATTTGGAAAGACTTGGAAAAAATATCCACAATACGGGTCTTTTTTTAGGCTTTTTGCACGCAATAAGACGGTTTTTGCTCAAGAATACGATATTGAAACACTCTCAGACTCATTAGATACTGATGTCGAAGTTAGGTAGGCTTATGAGTTTTAAATATAAAGGCTCAAAAGTCTTGCTTACAGAAGGCATAAATGATTGTCACGTTATTTCAGCCCTCTGCAAACATTACAAAATCCCTGAAACCTTTGGTTTGTATGAATGTGGTTCTGACGAATTAGCCTTAAAAAGGCTAACGGCATTACTAGCCACGCCAGAACAAATTGAAACCATCGGCATCGTTATTGATGCCGACAACCCAGCTTTAATTGCAAAATGGCAAGCTGTTAAGGATAGGTTACAAAAAAGTGGCATAACTGCTATTCAAGATGCACCAGGACTAACAGGAACGATTATTCCTTCTACTAACGGGCTTCCAAAGGTTGGGGTTTGGCTGATGCCAAATAATCAAATAGATGGGATGCTTGAAGATTTCTGTAGCCAGTTAGCCCACCCAATTGGAGTGGGTTTTGCCGAAAAATGTGTAAATGAAGCAAAAGCAAATGATGTCACAACCTTTATCGATGCCCATAAAACCAAAGCCGTTATCCATACTTTTTTAGCTTGGCAACATGAGCCAGGAATGCCATTAGGTCAAGCTATAACAACAAGAACATTAAATCCCGATAATGCACTCGCCAAAATTTTTGCTGACTGGCTGACCCAATTATTTCAGTAATAAATACTTACATTCAACTCATTAGTGCAAAAAAATACTGTGGATGAACTTGCCAAAGCGGATGTTTTCGTCGTTGTTGCACTTTATGGCTTGAACCTATCTGGTGCTTAAACCCTTCAAATACCTAAAAAAAATCCTGCCTAAATTCGCCAACGCGTTTGCCATTTATGGCAAAAGCGATATATTGGCTGAGAAGGATGGCATTTAACAATTAAAATAATGAAGGGGGTTGTTGTGGATAAAGTGTATATGATGATGAAAGTTGTCGCAGTTTTGGGGGTGTTTTATTCAATAATGGTGTTTTTACCGATGTTGTTCACTTATTTTTCTAATGGTGATGTCCGCCCCTAAGGCGTGTCTTCAAATCACCGTCTTGGCCTGAATGTCAGCATGGTATGAAGATCTCACCATCGGCGCACTGGCAACTTGCTTAAAGCCCAGTTGCCTTGCCAGTGCGCCATAATCATCAAATTGTTGGGGAGTCACATAATCCTTAACGGGCAAATGTGCTTTAGTGGGTTGTAAGTATTGCCCCAGCGTCAGCATCGAACAGCCGTGTTCCAGCAAATCTTTCATCACTTGTTCTACTTCTTCGGGTTCTTCACCCACACCTAACATCAGCCCAGATTTAGTCGGCACTTGCGCTTGGGCAAGACCAAATTTTCTCAGCAAGGTTAATGACTCGTGGTAATCGGCCCCCGGACGCACTTGTTTGTACAAACGCGGCACGGTTTCCAAGTTATGGTTGAACACGTCACACGGCTGTTCAGCCAGTATGGCGATGGCTTTGTCCATGCGTCCACGAAAATCCGGCACTAAAATCTCAATCTTAGTGTTTGGCGTTTGCTGGCGGATCAATTTAATACACGCGGCAAAATGCCCGGCGCCACCATCACGCAAATCATCCCGGTCTACAGACGTAATCACCACATATTTTAACGCCATCGCCAGAATCGCATCGGCGAGGTGTTTGGGTTCGTTGCTGTCTAGCGGTAACGGTTTGCCGTGTGCGACATCACAAAACGGGCAGCGGCGCGTGCATAAGTCACCCATAATCATGAACGTGGCCGTGCCGTGTTGGAAACACTCATTCAGGTTGGGGCAGGCGGCTTCTTCGCACACCGTGTGCAATTGATGCTCACGCAACAGCGATTTGATTTTAGCCACGTCGTTGTTGTGGGTCAGTTTAACGCGTATCCAATCCGGTTTGCGCAACACCGTGTCAGAGACTTCCACTTTAATGGGGATGCGTGCCAATTTTTCGGCGCTGCGCTGGTGCGATTCGGGCGTGGAGCGGGATGGGGCTTGTAGTGTCATTGTCGGAGTGCCGTAGTGATAGCGGTGATAACGGAGCTTGCCAGTTGGGTCGTGCTGATGGTAACACCTAAAGCGGAGAGTTGGGTCACTTTTAGGTCAGAGTAGCCGCACGGGTTAATGCCGCTGAACGGGCTTAAGTCCATGTTGTTGTTTAGGCTTAAGCCATGATAACTGCAATTGTTTTTAATGCGTAAGCCGATCGAGCCAATTTTCTGGCCATCCACATAAACCCCCGGCGCATCTGCCCTGGCAACAGCCATAATACCATAGCTAGCCAAGCTGCTAATCATCGCATTCTCCAACAGCGACACCAGTTCGCGGATATTGATCTGCAAGCGTTTTATGTCCAGCAAAGTGTAAACCACCGCTTGCCCGGGCGCATGATAAGTGACTTGCCCACCCCTATCGGTATTGACGACGGGGATGGCGCCGATATTGAGCAAATGTTCGGGTTTGCCGTTTAAGCCCAGCGTGTAGACCGGATGATGTTCCACCACCCACAGTTCATCAGCACTCGTGGCGTTGCGGTTTTGGGTAAATGCCTGCATTTGCCGCCATACAGGCGCATAGTCTTGTAAACCTAGCTGTCGGATGAGGGGCATTGGCAGAATAAACGGGCTTATGGGGTATTGCTATTTTACACGAAATGCTAGACTCAGGTTCCTGTCCATAAAACCAAGTTATGTCAGGTTAAAATCCATCAACCCATAGGCATATCAATGTAGCGTTAGAGACTGTAAAAGTATTCATGTGGGAGAGGTTTTAGCAAGCCGTAGAGACCATCTCTCCAAATCAACCGCAAGCGGCACTGAGATACTCAGTTGCCCGAAAAAAACATCAAATGGCGGGCTATTTTCCATCTCAGTCGTGTAGATCTGGCAAAGCTTTATCGATGCCGGACATTTCGGCTATCCGATACAACCTATCGTTGGTTAGGTTGCCTTTGATGGCAACGCGCTATAAAAAGCTCCCAAATTTGCTCTTGTCACTGCACTTTTGGCTTCGTCTTTAGGCCGTAGGGTGCAATAGCGGAGCGTATTACACCGCATGTTAGACCTCTTTGCCTATTGCGCCGCATGAAATGTACCCTTCTTGATTTGCCGACTGTATATTGACTCCCTGAGATGTAGGCAACATACTTCCGCCTTAGGCAGCAAATAATCATGGGAGTGGGTAATGGCAACGGGCAGAATTCCTTCGACAGGTCAAATCGTCGATATGAGTAGGCATGATATTGATACTTGGTTGAAAAACAAAATTATGTACGTTAATAAAGTAGGTACAGATGGTTGGTTGCAAGCACGAGCTAGCGCGTCTTCATCTCGGGTAACGTTGACTAGTTCACGAAGCATTGATTAGCCATCGTACACCAGACGGGAAAGCGGTAGGAAAGCTCATTGTAAAAGGCAAACCAGAAAGGGCAAAATAATGGCTCATCCCATCTGCTTAAAAATCGGCATAGTGTTGTTGGCACTCAGTCCGCTGTGCTTTTCCGAAACGGCAGTTATGTCTACCCATACCGCCACTATCCTCAACACAATAGACCATCGCCGCAGCCAATTAACCCCAGCAGACCACCGTATTGCCAGTGGGCTAATCGCCGAAGCAGACCGCGCTTATCAGCGGCAGGATTACCAGCAAGCTAACCAATCTTATGACCTTGCCATTGCATATTCTTGGGACGCTTATGCCTATATTATGGCAGGTGATTCGCATTGGCGGGCAGTCGTCAATGCGGGGATTAATGATGCCCCCAATAAACGTCCGTGTTCAATCCGCAATCAGTATTTTCCTCATGATACAGACCAGCACCTTGCGCAAACTTATGAGGTAGGGTTTGCACTTGCCGTTAAAAATCCTTCCTGCCTAGCCAAATTGCAAGCTGAGGCTTATCAGAACGCGGTAAAAAGTGACCAGTGTTTACGAAAATTAGCTGGATTTTATAAAACCCAAGCAGAAGATGCTTGTGTTGACGCCAAACAAATACAAGCATGTTTAGGCAAGCCTTTCATGTTGCAGGGTTTAAAATAACGCGTAAGGCGTATCAATGTCAGGTGGATTCGCGCCAGCAATCCACCAAAGCGAAGGCACGGTGCGGCATTGGGCATGGCAGTTTGCTAGCGAGACTGTGAAAGTATTTCAAATACTCACAAAAAGGCGTTTTTTATTTTCGTAAGCCTTTGTTTTAATTTGATACTGGAGTGAAAACACATGTTTTTTCACTCCGATGAGCGAGCTTACATTAATTCTTTCGCAGTCTCTAGCGCGACCCGTTAGGGTACAAAGTGAAACCGCCCTACGCGCTTTTTGGCAAGCCAACATTGCGATACTCAGTAGCCCGAAAAAATCATCCCGTGGCGGGCTATCATTCCATTTCAGCTTAACAACCCAACCTATTAGCCTACCAACTGCTTTCCCTGACCAATACTGCGATTGCCGAGCGTATTAAGCGGCCTATCAGGCTTTCCGGTGGCGTGGTTATGCTGAGCCTGCCGCGCATGGTGAGGGCTAAGGGGGCGGCATAGTCGGTGTTTAGGGTTATGCGGTATACGGCTAGTTCGGGGATAAGGTGGTGGGCGGGGTCTTCCCGCACGGCTACTGCACCGCCGTAGGTGGAGGCCAATTCGGTGAGCGTCAGTTGGCGTGTGCCGGTGCGGTCTATCGCGGCTATGCGCACTTTGAGTGGGGGCAAGTCGCCGCCATCGGGGTAAAAATAGCCAGTTGCGCCGGGTTTAAGCCGATTTAAGTCCGCCTCTTCGGTGTACGCGACCACGGTTTGTGGGTGGCTGGCGACGATGCCGATCACTTCATCTTTTGCCAACCAAGCACCTGCCAGTGCGACATCCGACCAATCCCGCACCTGCCCGGCAATTGTGGCGGTGATGGTCAGTTTGGCGGCAGCGGCATCCAAGCCTTGTAGTTCGGCGAGGGTGGATTGCAAGGCTTCCACTGCCATCGGGTTATGCCGCGCCAAGGCCAATTCTAGGCTATGCGCCGCCAGTTGTTCGTTTAGCGCGGCTAGGCGTTGCTGTGCATCTTGGCGTTTAAAATCCAAATCGGGTGCGCCCAGTTCGATCAGCACTTGCCCTGGCTCTACGCTATCGCCATCTTGTACTAACACGCGCTTAACCTGCGCGGCTTGTGGGCTGTACAAGGTTTGTTCGGTGTTGGCACGCAATAGGCCGGGCATTATCAGTTGCGTATGCCAAGGGATAAACATCAAGACCACGGCTGAGATGGGGATTAGCCAGCTCCAGCGCGGTGTCCACGGGGTTTTGAGGTGTTGGTGCAAAACCCGCCAGACGGCGATTTCTTTGGCGATGGGGCGGATGATAAACCAGCCTATTTCTACGGCGAACAGCCCCAAACCGAGGGCTTTAAAAAAAAAGTGGTAAACCGCCCAGGCTATGCCCGCAAACAACAGCAACCGATACCCCCATGTGCCATAGGCATAAGCCAGCAACAGGCGGCGTTGTCCGCTGCGCCAGTGTTCGGGTGCGGGTACGTTAAACCGGAACAGGTATTCGCGCAGTTGCCAACGCGCCAAGGCAAACGCGCGGTCTTGCAAGTTGGCAATGTCTAGCGCGTCAGACAAGAGGTAATAGCCATCAAAACGCATAAACGGGTTTAGGTTGATAGTCAGCGTCAGCACCCAAGCGGTGCTGGCTAGCAAATAAGTGCCGTTGCGCAGTGCGCCCTCCGGCAACATCACCCACAGCACGCTAGCCAAAGCCGCGAGGGCAAGTTCGGCGATCATGCCCGCAGCATCAATCAACAGGCGTTGCTGGCGACTAGGTAAACGCCACGCGTCGCTGACATCGGTCCATAATACGGGTAAACCCATCAGCAAGGCCACGCCCATAGTCGGCACACGGCAACCGAAATGGCTGGCGGCGACGGCGTGACCAAGCTCATGTACCAGCTTGGTCAGCGACAGCATCAGCGCGGTGGACAATAGCCCTTCCGGGGTCAGCACCACTTGCAGGGCATGGCTAAATGCGGCCCATTGTTGGCCTAGCAAGTACACGGCTAGTAGTGTGACGGCAACAATAAGGCCGACAAATTGGCGACTGAACAGCGGGTTGAATAGCGGTCGCAGACGTTTTAAGTAGGGGTCTGGGCGCAGCAAGGGCAAGCGCATGAATAAATAATGGTGTAGCAACCACGTCCAAAACCCTGTTTGGGTGGCGAGATGGTGCTGGGCCAAACGTTGGCAATCGGCGGGGTCTGAGGCTTGCAACAGCTGTTGGGTCGCCAAAAAGCGGATAAAGTCTTCAATGTCGGCGACATCTGTGGTTAGTGGTGATTGCGCGTTGATGGCGAGGGCAATCTGTTCGGCATCGGCATAAGAC
>JABFST010000276.1 GCA_013140465.1 Methylococcaceae bacterium | reverse complement strand
TAATCACTTCATCTTGGTTGTAAAGGCCGCTGATTTTTTGGGCGTTTTCCAGCAGTTGTGGGTTAATGTTGAAATGGGGTTGTTGTGGCATGGTTAGTCTCCTTTAGAATCCGTATCAAATCCGAGTGGTGGTTTGATTTTGCCTTCGGCTGCGAGTTTTTCTCGTTCCCAAACTCTGTTTGGGAATGCCTACCTTCAAGCTCTGCTTGTCGGGTTAAACTCGCCGCCAAGCTTCGGGTGTATTTATTCACCTCCCCCCTTGAAAAAGGGGGGATCGAGGGGGGGGTTATTCAATAAACCTCCCCTAACCCCTCCTTTTTAAGGAGGGGGACTGAATGTTTACCATCGGGGCAGACCTCACAAAATCATGTACTCTCTTTTTTTGTGATGATGTAATTTTGCAAGATCTACCCCCCATTTCCCATTTGTAAATATCATTTGTATTATATCGTACTATAACGCATCACCAACCAACGGCGGCCTATTCGCAACCCTAGCCAACACCGCAGTAAATTTTGCGTTAATCACAGGGTCTAGTTTAAACGCTTCTTTAGCAAGATTCAGTTGCATGGTGGCTTTGGCTAAATCGCGCAAGGAATCATCAATCGCATAGCCTTTACCTTCTTTTAGCCAATCCAATACGCTGGCAAGATGCCAGAGGGCTGAACTGCCTTCGTGTATCGGTGGCGGAAATGAGGCTTGATTATTTAACATGAGTTTTCGGATATTTTGCCGTGAATAGCCCACAACATCGGCAATATCGGATAAGCCGACAAAATCAGGAATAGCTTCTATAAGCTGGGCATCGGGAATCACGCTTTTAACTTGTTCAATGGCGGAATATAAGGCATTTAACGCGCATTCTGCTTCTCTGGTAAAATTAAGCGCGATTCTACCCTTTTGACCAATACCGATTAGCGCGTCATCACAACCCACTTGGGCAAGATTATCAAGGTAAGATTCGGGTGTGTATGATGGATCAGGAACATTGAAGGTTAGGGTAAATTCATATTCTTGCATGGCTATTCCTCGTCATCTGGCTTTTTTCGAGTGCTACAGTTATCAACCACTCGTTTGATTTGTTTGGCATGATTAACCGCATTTTTTGGGTACTCCAAATACTGGCAATACAAAACTCCCCACAACGGCATTCTTTGTCATTGTAAGGGCAATAAATTATGCCCCACGCAATGAGAACCACCCACTTCAACACGCCAGCCGTGTAATTCTGCATAACGTAGTGCCTCTTCAATCTCTTGTTTAGGGTGGCTTGTTCTGGGCATAAGTTATTTTTAAGTAAAGAATATGAGAACAGGGACAGATTATCAAATGACAACTGCGTTATGCTTTGCGCATTAAAACAACAACAGGCCGATACCTGACTTTTTTAAGCCAGTTCAGTTCCAAGTTCAGTTGCCCAATCTTCGCATAGAGGTGTTCGGGGTCGGTTTCAGCTCGCGCTTGCCTTCAAACAGGCTGCCCACGTTGCCAAAAAGCTCCTTTTTTCATGGGATCACTTGGATGCTATTCCTGGGCCGCCTCGGTGATGTTCTTGTCACGCTAGATCGCCGCCAAGGCCACTTTGGCTTTTTCTACGCCAGTGAAAGGGGCATAGATTAATCTATTGTCCGGCTTTTGGGGGTCACTTTACATAGTGGATTTGGGCAAGAAATGTTAGACTTTTTGCGGTCAGATGAAGCAATAACACTCGTTCTGATAGCAGAGCAGCTTGGGTTGCCGCTGTTTGGCAATCCATCATTTACGCCATTAATTGTTGGGTTGTGTAAAGATACAACCTACCGCACTTTAGCGTACAAGGTGATGCTGATTTAATTGAAACTGTAAAAGAGGAGTTTCATCCAATGAATACCGCAGAATTAATTTATCAAGAAAGCAAAGAATTACCCGAATTTGAAGCACAGGAAGTTTTGGATTTTGTCGCATTCTTAAAACAAAAAGTAAAAACCAAACAAGACACAAAACCCAACAAAGAAAGTTTATTTGTGGCCTTTGATTTATTAAGTCAAATGCCAGATGACTTTATGAATGACCGTGTAGATGATATACCGCAAGACAGGGAAGCATGGTAATGACGGTACGTTATTTATTGGATACTAATATCTGCATTTATATTGCTAAGAAAAAACCATTAGAGGTTTATCAAAGACTTTCAGAATTAGTAGTTGGTGATGTGGGTATGTCGCTAATAACCTTGGGTGAATTGCGTTTTGGTGCAGAAAAAAGTCAAAATCGTGATATAGCGTTAGAGAAATTAAATCGGTTAGTAAATTATATTCCCATTATTTTACCGTCAGAAAAAACTGCTGAAAAATACTCACAAATTCGAGGATTTCTTGAGAAAAAAGGACAGCCGATAGGTAATAATGATTTATGGATTGCCGCTCATGCTTTGTCTTTGAATACAACGCTAGTCACAAATAATACCAAGGAATTTATTAAAGTGCCTGATTTATTGGTTGAAAATTGGGTTAATTTATAGGCTATTTTTTATCTTTACCATACACACTATTATTAATAGTGAATTTGAGCAAGAAATGTTAGGCTTTTTGCGCACAGATGAAGCAATAACCCATGCTCTGATCGCAGAATAGCTTAGTTTGCAACTTTTTGGATATGCCATTATTTATTGGGTTGCGTAAAGATACAACCTTCGCTGCTACTTGCTGAGTTACCTCAAGCCACTGTGGCATTGCCACCAAACGCGCGGCTTAGCGGCAAGGACGCAACATTTGTTTACTGTAGAAAATATAATGACGGCAAAATACTTTAACCCCTACACCGACTGTGGCTTTAAAAAACTATTTGGCGAAGAAGGCAGCAAGGACTTGTTGCAAGATTTCTTAAACCAACTATTGCCCCTGCAC
>JABFST010000321.1 GCA_013140465.1 Methylococcaceae bacterium | reverse complement strand
GGGGGAGCGGGTGTATAGTAGCCCTGAGGAAAACAGGGCGGATGTTTAGAGCATCGCGCCCCTTTTGAAAAGAAAGAGGGGCGTGAGGGTATGGCGGTCTTGCGTGGGCCAGGTTATTTGGGGTCAGCCACTTTAATTTTTTTACGGCGGTAGTTATGCCCGTAAAAAATTTCCGTTACTTCTTTTTGGAGTTTAGCTTGGATTTCGGCTTTTTGTTCATCCGTCAAATTGCTTTCTTTTTCAAACAAATAATTTTCTAGCTCAGTTTCCTTAAGCATCATTTTGGTATGGAAAATATTTTCCTGATAGACGTTAACATCAATCATTTGATAGCTTTGTTGGGTGTCCTTGGCTATGTAGTTTTGTATGGACGTGATGTTGTGGTCGATATAATGCTTTTTGCCGGAAATGTCGCGGGTAAAGCCACGCACTTTATAATCCATCGTCACAACATCAGACTCAAAGCTGTGGATCAGATAATTTAAGGCTTTTAGCGGCGAAATGCGCCCACATGTTGACACGTCAATGTCCGCCCTAAAGGTGCTGATGCCATTGTCAGGATGGCTTTCAGGATAAGTGTGTACAGTAATATGGCTTTTGTCCAAATGTGCCAACACCGTTTCCGGCAAGGGCCCTGGCGATTGGCTGTTCATGCTGGGTGGCGGCGGCGCATCACCCTCAGAAATCAGCATGGTTACACTCGCACCTTGGGGTTCATAGTCTTGGTGTGCGATATTAAGAATTTGCGCACCAATAATTTCAGCAACATCCTTTAGGATTTGCGTTAGTTTTGTGGCGTTGTACGCTTCATCAATATATTCAATATAAGCTTGCTGCTGTTCGGCAGGCGCATAGCAAATATCGTAAATATTGAAACTCAGTGACTTTGTTAAATTGTTAAAGCCGTGTAATTGCAATTTGTTCAAAACGCTTAAACCTCGATAACTTCAAAATCATGGGTAATGTCTACCCCTGCTTTAGCTAACATAATAGAAGCAGAGCAATATTTCTCTGCCGATAAGTTCACTGCCCGCTCCACAGCCGACGCTTTTAAGTTGCGTCCGCTGACCACAAAATGCAGGTGAATTTTGGTAAATACACTAGGGACGGCATCCGCCCGCTCGGCAGACAGTTCCGCAACACAATCCACAATATCATGTTTGCCTTTTTGTAAAATCTGCACGACATCGAATGATGAACACCCGCCCAGACCCACTAACAGCATTTCCATAGGGCGTATGCCCATGTTGCGTCCGCCGTGGTCAGGCGGGCCGTCCATCACGACCGCATGACCGCTGCCCGTCTCACCGACAAACATAACGCCATCGACCCATTTGACTGTTGCTTGCATTTTTTTTCCTCGGTAAAAATGACGCATAGAGTAGCATATAAACGCGCTACGGCAGAGTTTTCGATATTAAATTTTTGTGACAATGCGCCTGAGTCCGGCAATTTATTGGGGGTTCTTGGTTTGGCTATTATTAGCCCAAAGCGATTGCAACCACATCCGTAAACATTGGCTATTCATACCAAAATCACCGCCAATTCTTGCACACCCTGCAAAAAGGGTATTGGTGATGCTGGTTGGGTGGGCTTGGCCTTTAGTCCATAATTTGCAAGCCTTTTAGGTGTTGTTGTCTATCCACGAAACCAATCGATAGGTTTTGAAATAAGTGATATGCCGCATATTTCTTAAAAAATAGGGCATATCACGCATTTTCTGGGATCTGCTACTCATTTCTCTTCGCCCAAGCTGGCGTGCCAAAAAAATATTTTTTTCAATACCCTATTGTTTAAGTAGGGAATAAAGTCGCGCTTGTGCTGGCGATGCACTAGTTCACAACATCTTGGCACTAATGTTGCTTTTGTATGCCTATTAATTGTCTTGCTGATCCCTAACATTTTTAAAAGAATTGACGTGATGAAACGATTGGGCTTTTTTTGTCTTTTATTGGTAACGGCTCTGCTGTTTTTGGCCTCTCCTTGGGCTGTCGCCGGAGAAAATGTGTTTGACTTGCCTGTGCTGCATCCGTCTATTCCCTTGTTAGACGAAAACGGCGACCACGTCATGAACAGCAATAAACCGTACAGCTCGCGCATGAGCTGCGGCAATGGCGAGGGTGGCGGCTGCCATGACATAGATAAAATCAGCAAGGCTTACCATTTTGAGATGGGGCGTGATGAGGCCGATGATAGCTATGGAAAAAAAATATGGCTCTCTGAGTTGGGCCTGACATCAGAAAAAATGGCTTTAACTCCGCATAACGCATCTTTGCTTTCTCCTGGATATTTTGGTGGCTTTAATTGTGGTTACAACCCTGGTCAAGTTAATAACCCGCAATGGCTGTCTAAAAAAACTAACAAGTCAGAAGGTGAATTCTTAGATTATGGTGCAGCAGGGCTGGTTAAAAATTGTGCCGAATGTCATAACGGTGGTGGTTTTGCAGAGAAAGACCGGAATAATCGCCGTTACGATCAGGTCTCAGGCACTGAAATTAATGCCTTAGATGGCGACTATTTTGAATGGCTAAAAGGTGATGGCAGCAATGCTAGCGGAACAGTGCTAAGCAAATGGAACTGGCAAAAAAGTGGTGTGATAGAACCCGATTGCATGATATGCCATACGGATTTTACTAAATTGACTAAGCCCTCTACTGAATGGGCGGAAGTAAGAACCAAACAATGGATCAACAACGGTTTTTTCCGTTTTGCCAATTCTGCAATTTTTGCCTATCTAAATGTTGCCCCTAACACGCCGAAGGGCAAAACGTTATTGACCCTACCTGGAGGGATGGACAATGCTGGACAACCGCTACTGAAATGGGATGCTAGTGCGTTTGATAGTAACGGCAAAATCCAAATTCCCATGTTGCGTTTCCCGGGTAATGACAATTGTATGGTTTGCCATAAGACTAGTCATGATCGCCGAGGCTTTTATGGTTTTGGCGAGTTGTCCTTGACTAAGCAAGATGCTGATGGTGTTTTGCATGAGGAGTACCCCAATGACATTCATAAAGGCAAATTGTGGCCCACAAAAGGGGTGTCATCCCGTTATATTGAGAACTGCAATTCTTGCCATAGCAAACAATACTATAAAGACACTTTCCGCAATGTTGACTTAGATGCAGACCACAATTTTTTAGTGGGCAATTCAGACGAGGATGTGCGCAAAGATCTTAATTACCAACCAGGGGCGCTGTCTTGCGAGTATTGTCACAACGGTGTCAAGTCGGGTGGCGCTAAAGACCCTGCTTTACCTTCCGGCTTTGACGATATAGTGGTCGCCCATAGGGAACTTTGGATACAACGCAATGATATGATTGGAGTACCAAATGCTTCTTTAAACAGAGTTGCTGAGGTTCATATTGACAAAGTGGCGTGTCAAACTTGCCATATTATTCGCCTGAAATATGCCGATAAAGATTTAGGGATACGTTACCGCTACCGTCAGGCCGAAGATGGGCGTATGAAATCAATGCCTTATAAACCATCTACCCGCCACTACTGGAAAGATAAGGTTACTGACCGGGTGGTTAGCCGCCAAGAATATCTGTCAGTGAGCAAAGGTTCTGACGAAGTCCCGCAGACTTATGGCGATTTTGTTGCCATAAAAACGGCGTTAGACGCATTACTAAAAACCAAAGGTTATGCAAAGGCCGATGTGCAGATGATTTGGACAGAGTCCAATGAGTATTTGCTTTCCCATAACAGCCGTAAGGCTATCAGTGCCATGCCTTGCGATGATTGTCATACCCGCCAACCTAATGGTCGGGTTAATTCCCCGTTGGCTGACGACCTCATTTACGGAAAGAATAATGTGAGGGTGGTTTCAAAAATCACTGATGCAACAGCTTATGAGCGACTTGTAAAAGAAGGTGTGGTTCGGCTAGATTTGCCCTATTTTGAAATCTCAAAAGACGGGGCAATCGTTGAAAATATTAGTGATGTTCTTTTCAGCACTGAGGTTGATCCATTTACATCGGTATTGAGGTTGACTGCAAAAGAGTTCACCTCGGGTGAATTTAGGGAGTCTAGCAAAAGCGAGGCATTGACAGCGGCAGGTTTAGATGCTCAAGCCGATACAACGATATTCACCGCTGTGAGTAGTAAATTAGGGGCTAAAGTTTACTTGTTTAACAATAAGATAGCGGGAAAAACGGTAAACAAGATGGCTGTAATGCTGGATTATACAAATGCCAGCAAGAACATAGTCCCAAATTATCGTTTAGAAGTAGCATTAAGCGATTGGGGTAATTATTCCTTAACCCCCCCTGCTACTAAGATTAAAAAACTAAGTGCTGTCGTTAAGCAAGGTGCTGTAAAAAGCTATGTGTTTAACTTTATATTGCAAAACCAGCAAAAGCAGGGCGTTGAAACTTTAGGTGCCTCAAAATTGGTGCTTAAACTGCCTTATTCAGGCATATCTAAAGTAACTCAAAAAGTAGGGCTATTTGAAACCCGCTTAATTAACGATATTCAATTGGCACCTTTGAGTGCATTAAACGCTGAAATATTAGCGGTAAAACCAGGCACGGTCACAAATCCAGGCTTCGTTATAGCCTTATTGGACCGATTACCTGAACGGATTGTAGTCCTTGATCTTAAAAAAGCTAAAAAATAAAGGAGGAACGCATTATGGCACTTTATGACGGTTCAAATGCCGACAAATCTTTAACAGACCAACTGCTCAATAAAGTAGGGCCTTGGCTAGCCGGTTCGGGCATTGCTTCTGGGCAAGCTTTTTTGGCGACAGGCTGTTCTGTACCCAAAATTGGCAAATGTGTAGGCTGTGGCAGTTGTATTGTCGCGGTTGTTACTTTGACGGGATGGGCATTAAACAATCAGAAAGCGCGTAAAAAACAACGGGAGCTGGGGTTAGAGCCCTTTGAGACCAGAACGGACAAGCAACAAGCGTAACTGGCGGCGTATGCAAAAAGTGACTACCCGTTTGCCCCAAGGTGCTATTAAACCGCTGATGGTCTTGATGTGGATCATCGCGTTGCCCGTGCCTACAGTTGCGGACACTTGGAAAGGCTCAATCAGGACTAAAGCACAAGTCGATAACCGCTATAACAAAAACGGCGATTACACGGGTGAATCGTGGTCACAATTGTTTTATGACAATCCCGATGCGCATTTTAAGGCACGCGTTAGCTTGGTCGGTCGTGTCAGCACCGATATTTATCGGCAAAAGCTGCAAGCTTATCAAGCGTATCTGGAAAAAGACTTTAGCAGTTTGCCGTTGGTGTTGCGGGCAGGTCGTTTTGAAAAAAGTGACAATTTAGGCTTGTATTTGCTCGATGGTGGGCAAGCCACTTACAACCTCAGCAAACCGCTCACCGTAGAAGCCTATGCCGGACGGCCCTTGCGCGTAGACCATGTGCAATCAGTACATGGACAATTTGTTGCGGGGGCTGAGGCGATGCTAAAGCTTACGCCAGAATGGACTTTGGGCAAGCATTGGGCGCATATCAATTCTTTTGATGTGCGTGGCGGGTTTCAGGTGATGCAGCGCGATTTGAGCGTACAAGGCAATGATGTGCTGGGTTCTAGCGGCGTTGATATTAACGGTGACGTTATCGAACAGTTACAGGCGGGCACGACTACCACGACCACCGCCAGCACCTACCGCATCAATGCGGCGGCGCGTTTTGCAGGTCATTTTTTGGGCCAAGACAAGCCGATGGAAACCTTTATCAAAGGTTCGTATGCAGTTGATAAAAACCACTTGGAAAATGCCTTTGTCGATAGCTGGTGGGATGTGGTCAAAAATGTGCGTTTGCGCAGTTATTACGAAGCTTATCGGCCTAAGCAGCAGTTTGTGACTTTTCGTGACCGATTTTATACCGCTTATGCACTAGGCCAACAAGAAGTCTGGCGCGGTTCGGCAGAACATCGTTTGACCGATAAAATCCGTTACTCCTTAGGTGCGCAGTACGCCAATCGCGACCAAGGTTATAACGGCTATGGCTTTAATGGCGGCATTAGCTATGCCTGGCGGCCAGGGATTAATTTTTCGGGGTCGGTTGACTATTTAGAGCTGAGCAGCAACGAAAACGCCAAGAGCTTGTATATGTCTGGTACACAAGCCCTGAATGCCAAAACCCGCTATTCGGTCAATTTTGCCCTGCGCGAAGAAGACAAATTACTGTATGGACGTAATTTTGCCAAAGGCATAGAAACAGAATGGCAATATATGCTCGAAAACGACTTGGTATTGGCCTTTAGGGCCAGTTATATCGATAACACCCGTTTATATAATGAATATTTAGGTGCGTTTCAACTCACTTATTACTTTGACCGCTTTCAGCCCAGCAAACCATGATACGGATCGTTTTATTTATTTTACTTTGGATGTTGATGATGCCTGGCTATGCGGATACGGCACCCGCTAATGGCTCAGTGTTGTCACGCCAAAACTTGCCGCAGCAAAACCCTGACGATGAAAAAAAATGGTGGAAACTGCGCGAAAAACGCAGTGACATATTTTATCCGCATAACGCCCACTTGGAGGTGATGGAGCAGGAAGGCGACAGCTGCATGTTATGCCATAGCTATACCAAAAACGACATCACCGACAGCAAAAAATTAAAAGAACTGACAGTGATAGCCAATGAGGCGTTAAAGCCGATTTGCCATAGTTGCCATCTTGAAGAAAAGCGTGGCCCTTGGCGTTGTGACCTTTGTCATGACAATAAAGAAAAGATATGGCCGCCGGATCATCGTAGCGATTACAAAAACCATCATGGTGAAATTGCCAGACAAAATGAAAAATGGTGTGAAACCTGCCATTTGGACATGAACTTTTGCACCGATTGCCATTTGCGTCGGGATACCTCAGGGCAAGGCTACCATCCCTTGGGTTACAGGACGCTGCACGGTATAGATTCGCGTTTGGATCCGTCGCGGTGTGGGCGTTGCCATAATGAAATTTACTGTAGTGATTGTCATGCGACGCAGTAACTGGCTATTTTGGCTGCTATGCCTGTTGTTGCTGGTGCCATGCGCTTATGCGCGGGATGTGTCACAAGCGGACGGCAATTTGTTGTTGACGCCTAATCATGGGCAAGGCGAAGCGTGGGGCAAAGCCCGTTGCATCAATTGCCATGTCATGCGCCGATTACACAATAGCGTGCCCGAAATTAAAGAGATTGTAGAAAATAAAGGGTTTGCGACGTGTACTGGCTGTCATGGTAAAAATGGCACCCAAGCCATACAGCAATGCCTGATTTGCCATAACGTCAATGATTTGCCCGCAAATCCACCGCGTACTGGTAAGCATCGCCATGATTTTAATTTAAAGAAAGATTTGCCGACGACCAGCGCACAATGCGTGATGTGCCATGCCGCGTCCGACATGGACGGTGTATTTGAAGTGCGGCAAGATTTGACCTTATTTAACGACAAATTGGTAGGCACGCGTGCTTATAAAGACGTTAATGATTTTTGTGTTCGTTGCCATAACAATGGGCATCAGCAAAAAAAATGGCCTATTAAAAATGCGGGTAAAAGAGATCAATCTAAATTGGCAGAAGAAAATTATTTATTTGTAGACAAACATGGGGTGTCTGATACCGAAAAGGTTGAATCTTCGTTATATCCTGGTTTGCGCGACGGATACGTTTACAACAGCATTGTTGATTGTGTTGATTGCCATACGATGCACGGTACGGAAAATGCGGGCTTGATTATTGATAACTCACTTAAAGGGGTGTTTTTATTAAATCCAGCCCTGAGAAAACAAGGTATTGCTGTTGAAATTCTTGATGGAGTCAATACTAATAATGAACTTGTCGATATTGCAGATTACAGCCAATTATGTGTGTTATGTCATGACATGCAAATTGATAATGAAAATAAACAAAAATATGGCGGCAATCATGACACAGGCAATGGTTTAAGTGGTGTGCATTTTGAATACGGCAGTGATTGCGTAACCTGCCATAGCCACGGCGAACGGGTGCAAAAAGGCTTATGAGGTTTTGGTTATTACTGTGGGCAATCCTGTTGCCTTGGTCTGTGTGTTTAGCGGGCGACGACGATTGGCAAACCCAATCCTACAAACAGTCCAAACGCTTGCCGGATTTGCATCATGCTGTAGACATCAAGCTGATGGACTCCATGCGGCCTCCAGCCGAGTTTGAGCTGAAAACCGGACGTTTGTTGCAATGCAAAACTTGTCATGGCCTAAAAAAAATGGACGAAATCCCTTATGACAAAGTGGATAAAACCGATCCGGCTTTTTTGCGTGGTGGCCCTTACCGCGATTTTGAAGACTTTTGTTATCAGTGCCATAACAAAAAAGACAATGAACGCCCGAATATCCATGCCATGTTGGAAAAGGACGGTACGGTAAAAAAGCAAAATTGTTTGTATTGCCATGAAGAAGTCAACGAACAACGTGACCAGCGGCGTACCGCGTCGTTTTTAAAATTACGTTTGCCGATTGAAGAGGTGTGTTATGGCTGCCATTTAAAAACGCCACACCTTAATGCCTTGGAACATTTGGAAGCCAAAGCCAAGCCTGAAATGAAAAACCATATCAGGGATTCGGAACGGCGTAACGGTATTATTTTGCCTTTGTCTAAAGACAGCAAAGTGATGTGCGTAAGTTGCCATAGCCCGCATCCAGACGGCGTGATTAACGGCACTAAAAACCCTGCGGGCAATCAGATTAAAGGTGATGTTGAAAAAGGCATTGAATACAGCAAGCATTCTTGGAATGTCGTGTATCAAGCCGATAAGCATGACCGTTTGGACTTATATGGGCGCACCCATAAATTATGGTTAGACGTGCCTTACGAACGAATTAAAACAGAAGTGTTGCTCAGGCTCCCCGCCAAAGACGGGAAATTATGTTTGGCCTGCCATGAGTTTGAGCGTTGAGGTTTTTTAGTAAACATTCAGTCCCCCTTCTTAAAAAGGATAAGCATTCAGTCCCCCTCCTTAAAAGGAGGGGTTAGGGGAGGTTTATTGAATAACCCCCCTCGCAAACTCTCCCCCCCTTTTTCAAGGGGGGAGAGTTTGCGAGGGGGCCTGAATCAGTACGTTTTTTAAGGCCAAAAGCTGTTTTAAGACTTTTACATACACTGTTAAACAAGCAACCGGATAACTGCGAGGGTAATCAGATGAAAATAATAAAGAATTGGTATAACGAATGGATAGAGCAACCCAAAGTGCAACGGTTTCGCTATCTGACTATCTTTACCTCGTGCCTGTTGTTTTTAGGGCCGTTGACGATACTCCCTAAACTGGCGGGTAACAGCGATTTGTGTGGGCGGCTGTGTATGCGGCGGTTTTACTTATATTTTCCGGGCATGACGGTTGATGATTTTGTCACCCACATGAACGCCGCAATGATAGGCGTGTTTGCGTTTGGCCTGATTTTGCTGACCACCTTGTTTTTTGGGCGTATTTGGTGCGGTTATCTGTGTCCTGTCGGCGGATTCAGCGAACTGGTCAGCCGTTTGCTAAATGACCGTTGGAAAATTGAATACCGCTGGTTACCGCAATTCCAAATTCGTTACGGTTATCTTGCCACTTATATGGTCGTGTTACCCGCGATAGGTGTCAGTGCCTGTACCTTATGCAATTTTGTCACCGTACCGCGTTTGGTTGAAGCCATGTCCGGCGGGGCAGGTGGTTTGACTTTCCTGTTTTCAGCGGTAGGTTTAGTCAACTTATCTTTGTTGTTGTTGTTAGGTTTTTTTGCCAGTAAAGGGCGGGCGTATTGCCAGTTTATGTGTCCTATTGGCGCGATAGATGGCATCGTCAACAGCTTGGGATCACGTTTCCGTAACACCCACCGCATCCGCGTCGCCAAAGAACGTTGCACAGGCTGCAATATCTGTGCGCGTAACTGCATGTGCGGGGCCATTAAAATGGTCGATAAAATCGCCACCGTACAGCAATCATCGTGCATGGATTGCCACGAA
>JABFST010000381.1 GCA_013140465.1 Methylococcaceae bacterium | reverse complement strand
GCTGAATAGTTACTTTTTGTTTAACTTGTTGATTCTCGTCTATTGGGTGCTGAAAAAGTTCACGTTTTCGTACCCTATTGCGTAACTTCTCATTAGTTGTAGGCAATAGCAGTAGACCTGCGAGGTTTTATAAACCTCGCAGGTCTTTATCCTGCCGCCAATGAGAAGTTACTCTATTGTCACATAACATATTGATTAATAAATGAAATAAACCTTAAGATAACAGTAGGTTTATTCATAGCGGCATTCAAAAAATTCATGGATGGTCTATGCGTTTTTACATCAGGGAATATTTTTGCTGGTTGTAAAATCTAAAATTAGCTATATTCATATTTGGTATATATGAACAAGAGGCCGCATTATGGCAACAACAAGTTTAAGCTTGGGAGAACATTGGGAATCATTTATTAAAAATGAGATAGCCAGTGGGCGTTATGGTTCTGCCAGCGAATTGGTACGCGATGCCCTACGCGTTTTGGAAGAGCGGAAAATTAAATTGAATGCTATACGCGAGCATTTAGCCGAAGGTGCCGAACAAGCCAGGCACGGTGAGTTTGTACAGGATTATTCTATCAATGCCATTATTCAGGAACTGGATGATGACGCATGACAGGCAACTTCCGGCTTACACTACGCGCCCTTGATGACATCAAGGCCATAGGCCGTTATACGCTACGCCAATGGGGAGTACGACAACGCAACCAATACTTGAGGGATTTGGATAGCCGCTTTAAATGGTTGGCAGACCGCCCCCAACTGGGTAAGCACCGGCCTGACATCGAGCAGGGATATTATTGCTATTTGCAAGGTTCGCACCTTATTTTTTATGTGTTTAATGATCTCGGTGGCATAGACATCATTGGAATTCCCCACAAGGCGATGGATGTACTAAATTACTTTGAATAAGGCAACGCTCAAGCGCGAGGTCTTTCGTGTTGTGACCCCTACGCATGTAGGGCTGTCAAGTAGCGTAGGCTGGTGTAGCGTTAGAGACTGTGAAAGAATTGTAACTATTCAGAGCGACTTCTAATAAGTCAATTTTACCGTAGGCTGAGCGGAATCGAAGCCGGTTTGTTCGCTTCGACTCCGCTCAGCGAACGGCTGTTCAGCCCAGCGAACGGCTGTTGCGCCCCCAGATACTGAATAGTTACAAAGAATTAACGTAAGCTTGCTCTTCGGAGTGAAAAAACATGTTTTTTCACTAAACTATCTAATTAAATCAATTGCTTACGAAATTAAAAAAACACCTTTTTGTGAGTATTTGAAATACTTTCACAGTCTCGTTAGCTAACCCAGCATAGAATCGAACCTACATTCAAATCAAAATGCCTCGCCCAAGAGTCTGGGTAGATATTTCGCTTAACTCAAAGTAAACATTCAGTCCCCCTCCTTTTTAAGGAGGGGGACTGAATGTTTACGTTTTTTCACTCCGATGCGCAAGTTTAGGTTAATTCTTCCACAGGCTCGTATGCCTTTATTGCAGATTAGCCAATCTGTAAGCAATCAATAGGCCAGTTTTTAATGGTGTTAGTACACTGTATGGCTGGTGCTGGGGCAACAAAAATTAAAACATAGACTATACTTATTGTTTACCTGCCCACTAAGCCGATTGATTGCGGAGTACACATGGACATATTTGCCTTAGCAAACAACAATATCGAAACCTTAAGCAAAGAGTGTGAAGACAAAGTTAAGGATTTAGCCCACGAACAACTCCAATTAGCAAAAGAGTTTAAGGAGTGGGTGAAAAAAAATGCGCAGATTTCTATAAACCTTAGCCCCTTCGTCGTTTCTTTAATGCTAGAAGATGCGCCTTACCAAAACATCCATGAAGTGGCCCGACGCTTTGCCGAATCAACAGGTGAAAGCGTTGATGAGGTTTTGCGGCGATTTCTTAAAGACAAATACGATCAGCGTATGGCGTTTGACAATACCTTTGCTGGCGCAACAAGCTTTAGATACGGTGCATTAAGTGGCGGATGCACCGGGGTTATTCGGTATGGCACAGTTTGTGGCGTCCTTAAACAGGATTTTGTAGAGAGGCTGGAAAATTGCGTTTGTTTACCAGACGACAGCTTGGCTATGTGTCACGCAACAGGGCAGTTTGACCCAACTGACTTGTGCAAACAAATTGCCCCGTTTGCATATCGCCACTTTATTGCAACTAGCCACAGGCTTACAGAACTGCCTAATATAGATAGCAAAAAGTGGTCTGAACTGCTTATATCTAGGTTGAAAAAACCTGAAAATCCTCCCGAAAAACCAAAACAGCGTTATTTTGAGGTTATTTTTATGGGCGAGGCCAGCCTTGGCAGTTTTGAATGTTTTCGCTTATTTGGCGTTTCTTACGACAACCTAATAGACATGATAAGTTTATTGCCTAATGATCTGCTAATTCAATGGACTAAGCAGGAGCAAGCCTTATTAGACCAATTCCAGCTGATTTTATGTACTATTGACTTGGAATCTCATGAAAAACGTGGCTTAATCTACTACCTGCAGCAATTGCTACAGTCCCAAAAAGAGCAGACAATAACACCCGAAGTTTCGGCAATTCTCGAAAACTTAAGGCTGCTCAGAGCCACCCAAAGCGCCGAAACCCAACAATGGCTAGAAAAGTTCCAAACAATGCGTAGTGATGCTGAAAAAAATGCGCATGAACTGCAAGCCCAAGCCTACGATTACAAACGCATCTTCCAAGCCATGACGGACAAGAAAATTAAAATTGAGGGTTTAACATGAGCATTTCCATTGAAGCCTACTCCCCTGCCGATGGCGCAGCGATTATCCGTAAAGAAGGCCAGTGTTTTTGGTTAAATCCTCCCTACCAATTAATAAACAACACCATCAATGTTAAAAAGCTGGATGACGCAGAAAAAACCATTAACGAAGCCCTCATCAAACAAAACTTTCACGCCACTGACAAAACCTTTGAAAATTGGGAACAAGTATTTTCTTTTCTAAGGCACACATTGCAAACATATCGGGAAAAATTAGGACGCCCCGTCCCTGAGCAGATAACAGGGGTAGAGTTCATTAATTCGATGCCCGAAGCGATTATCGTAAAGCTGTTAGAACGCATAAAAACCCAATATCTCCCGCAACAACGTTTTATACCCGCCAAAAACTTCTTGCTCAGCCTACTGGAGAGTCAAGCTGCACTTGATAATGCCGAGCTAAAAGCAAAAGCCCAAGCGTTGTTGGCAGAAACCCAACGCGCCGAGCAAGCCCTGCTAATTCCCGCCACCATAGATTTATCCCCCGACGTACAAAACCGCCTTCAAGAGACCGTAAACCGCATATCACCCGATGGGCAACAGTTATTCATCAATTGGCTGGTCAGCGGCATAGCAACCAAACACTGGGATGTCCCTAAACTGATGGCTATTTTGCAAGACGAGCCATTAGAGCTTATCAGTGATGATGACGCGATAATTAATATCGTTGCACAAGTGTTGAGGTCGGCGGTGGTTTTGTTTGATACGCGGGAGCGGCGGGGGTTGTTAAAAAAGCTTATCAACCAATTAATATGTCATTTAAAATCAGTTGATGAAAAGAGGGACTGGGAGAATGATTTTTTTGATACTGCTATGGAATGTAATCTCGATGAATGGGCAGTTGAAAGTTTGCCTAAATTGGTTATTTTAGAAGAAATAAACGATGAAGTTTTTATTAAAATTTGGTGTTTTTTAATTCTTTGCTTGCAAACTGATGAAATAATATCATCAATTTATAAAGCAGAATCAAGCTACGCGATTTTAAAAATGAAAAAAGAAACTTTTGAACTATATAAGAGGGGTTTTGAAAAAATTGAGTCGCAATTATCAGATTATAGTATTTATAATGTTTTTCCCACAGCAGACCTAAGAAAAGCAACCAAGTTACACATTATTTCTAATATTAAAAATGGTTATATTTATTTAAAAAACAACAAATATAATCCAGATAATTTAAAAAAATTATCTGAAGAGATACAAGGTAGTAAAGATGCTGACAAAACTATATCTTCTAGCTTTAGAGATTTCATAGATAGACATAGTGATCGGAACAAAATACCTTACGCAATGCCAAATTTTAACTAAGTTTCTTAGTTCCATAAATAAGATATAAAAAACGACTCATGTTTAAGAGCTTGGATCAAAGCAGAAACATCATTAAGTGCTTAGCAACAAGTCATCATGTATATCATCTTATTATTATGGTATATTTTCTGTTTTTTTAGAGGAAAATACATACTAATTTTTCCAATTCACTTACTAAGCTTTAAAAATTGAAGGCAAATCTATATTTATTTTATGTATTAAAATATTTAATTATCTTGAATTTACTTAAATAAGCTAATGATCTTTAGTTGCAATTCAGTTATGTCCACATTCTTTCCTAGGTAATAGGTTTTCTCACTTTTCCAAATTACATCATGTTTTAAATAATCTTCTTGTAGATTGGAATAAATTATAACAGGTACGCCTTTTAGGCTTTGCTTTTCCCTAAATAGCTTTTCACATCGCGCACCAGCTCGATAAACACCCTTTTCTTTAACATCATCAGGTTCCGGTGGCATATTTTTCATAGGTTTAGTCCAAGGCAACATAATATCTAATATCACCAAGTTAGGTAAATTTGACTCATCTGTGACCCTATTTAATTGTTCACGAAACTCGTGTTCGGTCGTCAATTCGATAACTTTAGCTTCAATGCTTTTATCATTAATGGCATTACGAATGGATTTGCGTGAATCAAAATCATCTTCAACCAACCAAATTGTGCGCATATAATTTACCTTGCATTCATATATGTTTTTGTAGGAAATAGTAATTTTACTTCAGTCATGTCTTTTTCGGTAGGTATAATTATCAGTCTACCATCATGTGCTTTCATGATAGCATCCACTATCCACAAGCCTATGCCTGAGCCTTCGCCTGTGACTAGTTTTGCCTCTGCCCCTCGCCAATTGCGCTCTTTACATTTTTCAGTCTCATGTAAAGGCAAGCCTTCGTTTTTAACTGTGATATGAAAGTTTTGTTTGCCTGTTAAACCACAATAGATTTCTACCCTAGTATCAGGAAAGCTGTATTTGGCAGCATTATCCAACAAATTGCTAATGGCTTGCACCAACAAATCATAATCGGCTTCTACGCTTACTCTGTTTAAAACATTTAAACCCTCTTTATGCACGCTAAAATCAATATTTAAGGTTGGGTCTATGGTGCTGCCTTGGTCTATGGCACATTCGATCAATATTTTGGTTAATACGTCTTCTTTAAGACGCGTTATTTTTGGTTTAATCGGCGCATTTTTAGACAAATCGGCAAAAAGCCTGATGGATTGGGTTACGCGCAAGGCTTTTGAAGCTAATCCGCGTAAATACAATCCTTGCTTAAGGGCTGGGTCTGAACCCCTAGAATTATCGGCAAAACTATTCGCCCTCGCTTTTAAGTGCTGTATCGGTGATTTTAGCTGATGGGTAAAATCTTCATAGGTTTGGGTTTGTTGTCTTTTTTCTACTTCTAGTGTTTCTACGCTATCTTTTAACGCAACAATTTTATCAAATAAATAGCTGTATAAGCCTAATTGGTTGCCAATCAATTCAACCATAGGCTGGGTAAACGGTGGGAACATTTTTGTCGTATTGCGTACATCTATCACCCCTATCACTTCATCTGCGATTTTGATCGGCGAAATAATCATACTTTTTGCCTTAAATCGGCGTAATGGGTTGGCGAGTGGATGGCCTTCTCCATCAATTACTAGTGTTTTTTTATGTTTATAGACCCATACTCCGGCTTTTACAGGTTCACCTTTTTCATCAACTTCATCTAAGTCATACTTAGCATCAGGTGTTTCTTTTCCATAGACTTTAGCAAAATACAAACAATTATCTGCTTTATTAACAAGCCTTATAGCCGATATTTCTACAGTATTGACAGCTTCATGAATATTACCTAAAGCACTTAAAAAAACTTCATCCTGTAAGGTATTTTTAAATACATCTTTAGGTAGTTTTTCATTGCTAGATATTTTTTCAAGAACAATACCATTGAGTGTTACCAAACTCGTTAAAAAACTACTTAAGGCCGTGTTTTCTTTGTTGATGTTCTCTCGATTTAGCCAACTATCTCGGGCTTGGGCTATTTGGTTAGCGACTAGAGTTAAAAGTATCTTTTTTTGTTCAAATGAATAATAAGGTGCTTTTTTATTGCCGCAACAACGGATGACACCTAGCAACGTGTCACCATAAACAATAGGCAACGCTATAAAGCTTACGGGGGGCAAATTACGGTCATCATTTATTTGTAAATTACGGCGCAAATCTTTTTGCCTGGTTTCTAAGCTTACTTTATTCAAGGATAATAGAGGATAGTGCTGTTCGTAGTTAGCCCTATAGGTTTCATAAAGGGCTAAATCAAAAATGATGATGGGCGTTTTATGAGTCAACACCCAATCGGTTAAGGTATTGTTATTAGGTATGGTTCGACTACTTGGTACATTAGCACTGTTCCAAGTGGTTGCCTGTAACCGACAGCTGTTACTGTCATCAGGATCTTCAAACAGATATAAAGATACTTCATGAACTTGTAGGGTTTCAGATATAAGTTCGCACACATCACTAGCGACTTTTTTAAAGTCGGAGGTCGTATTATTCAACTGGCTTAATGCTTTATTGCACTTATTGACGACTGCATAACTTACTTTGTCTATGATAGTGTGGTAAAAGTCGAGCAACAAGCTGGCTAAGAATTCGGCTTTTTTTATGTGCTGGTCATTTACGTCTTTTGGAATTGTGCACGGGGTTGTCCAGTAAAAATTAAGGGCGTAATTTTTATCTTTAAGTTTGGTTTTATCGGTATCTAAGGGGATAGACAACATGCTAAGAATACCAAAAGCTTTAAAAAAACCTTCTTCATTGGTATTGTCAGTATCTTTAGCTTTTAACTTGCCTGTATCTAAAGCTCCCCAAGAAACAGGTGCTTTTTCACGACTTAAAGTATGAAAATAAGTGGGAATTTCTTGTGGCGTTTCAAACCATTCTGCCAATATAAACAGTGTTTCTTTGATAGGTTCAGGCGCACGCTGCCATAAAATGGCAATGGGCGCATCTACTGATTCGGCAATTACCCCGAGCATTTTAGATAAGCCTGATAGCTGGTCTTGTGCCAATGCGGTCGTGACAAGTTTGGCTAAGGCATCGGCAGTAAATTTGGTTTCAGGCATACAAGACTCCAAGAGGGCAGCTATTGTCTATGGGTACTCACTCAGACCCCTAGTTTGCAGGGTGTCATGAAAGGGAAGGATGGGCATTATTACATACGAAACCTTGGCAACCCATCCAATCATCACTGCCCACAGCTGTGCGATGACAGTTGGCGTGCAAGAGCTGTAGACCTTGCCGTATCGGCAGCGCGGGAGCCGCTAAAGCCGATCCCATGCTAAACAGCTTGCCCAGTGCCTGAATAAGTATCTATGGTTTATTATAGTAGATGTGCAGGATTTGCGTGCAATGGCTAAGTGATCATGAGGCGTTCCTAACGCTTAAGGCGGATTGAACCCAAGCCAATCCGCCATAAACGGCTTTCTTCCTACATGCACATCGACATTTCGTTATCCCATTTTTGGGGTGGCGTACAGTCTTTGTTGGTGGTGTACATGGTCCCGCACAGCTTGCCTACCGGCGAATCGGTACAGCTTTTTTGTATTGTGTGGCACAGTGCGCAGCTGATGGGCGTACCTGCCTTAACGGTGATTTTTTTGCCTGTTTCTGTGCTCAGCTCCCTATCGACAGGCACTTTAGACAAGCGTGTGCCTTTGTGGTCGGTGCCGTGACAGGCGGCGCATTGGTCTTCGCCATTCAGGCCAGGCAGTTTTGCCCAGTCATTATGCCAACCGCCTTTTATAATGCCTTTATGGTTGGGCTTGCCGGGGGTTGTATCCACGTCATCCCCTTCGGCTTGTTGCCACCAATAAGGGTCATTGACGGGGTGCAAATTATGCGGCCCGGCCAGAATAGTCGGGCTGCCTTCGTTATTGGGATAATGCAAACTGCTGCCGATGCTGTCCATTTGCTTAAAGGCATCTTGGGTGTGGCAGACATTACACTCGTACAGCTGCCCAGAATAGCCTTGCAATTGGATGGCGGTGAGGTTGTCGTTGGCCTTGGGATCGCGGTTTGGGCCTATGGCATGTGCCGCGCCATGACAGGCCGCGCACGCCACATAACCATGCTGGTCTTTGCCAAACCGATATACGGGCAGATCAATTTGGGTAGGCGTGTTGTCGGTGACGATGCCACTTTCATCCGCATCGGGGTCATCCGGCGCGTAACGGGTCGCCGAGGTGGTAAAGGCTTTGACGTAGTTAGGCACGATGGCAAAACGCACGGCATCGGGGTCGTTTTTGTCCACTGGGCGGGTGTTGGCAGCGGGGTCGTTATCCTCAAAGGCGCGCTTTTTGACGCCGGCACTAAAATAACGGCTGGCATTGTCTTTGCCCACATTTGCCGTGCCGACATGGCAAGATCCGCAATCGGTCTCGTCAAACCAAGGGATGCGGTAATCTTGATGCTTATTGGAGCCTTTGTTCGCCGCGTCTTTGGGATACGCCTGCCCGACTGCCAGCATGTCGCCGTGGCAATCGAAACAAGTGACACCCGCCGTTTTCATGCGGTCGTTATAGACTTGTTCACGGTGTCCGGCGTGGCATTTTAGGCAGTTTTGCTCCATCGGCAATTGTTTGCCGTCCGCCCCAAAAATGGGGAATAAGGTGTTGGGGTTGATGTCTTTATTGGCTACGCGGGGTTTGTTTTTCCAGTCAAATCTTGCATAGCCGCCTTTTTCGTTGCGGACTATATCGGTTTTATTGGTGTTATATTGCATTTCTGCATGAAAGCGGTGCATCGAAATCGAATAATTGGGGTCGTAACTTTTGGCGTTATAGTCGTAAGATTCGCTGGACCACCAGTCAATATCAGATGACACTTGTTGTAACGCACTCATGTGGCAGCCAAAGCAAGGCGCGGGCCAATCATTGCCGGCCAAGCCTGTTTTTTCATTAATCCCGCCTTTTAACATGTGGTCCAAAAAGCCCATGCCATCATAAAATTGGTGGGTGCTGGAATAATTCAGCGCTGCCGCATATTCTTGGTCAAACAAGCTATTGGGATTGCCGCCTATGTCTTCTACGCTGTAAAAAGTGGGCTTGTCCAATGGCGTAGGCATCGTTGTCATGTCCATGCCTTCCATACCCGCCATGCCTGACGGGCTGGACAAAAAGGCATCTTTTTTGTAGCCCGCGTTGGGGTTAGCGGCAATCTTGCCTTTGGCGTGGCATTCGCGGCAATGGAAATCGCGGCTATTGCTTAATACGCCGTCGGTTTTTGCGACCACGGTTTTGCTGGCGGTATCGACGGCCTCTATGCGCAACAGTGGGTTGGGGTTGACCCGCCCGTCATCGGCAATATCGGTAATCGGCATCAGGGTTGCCGAAAACCATTGTTGTTCGCTATCAAACTTGGGCATGGCTTGTGGTTCGTTGCTGATATAAGGCTTGTCAATGCCGGGCATATAGCGCCCATGCTTGATGTCGGGGTTCTCCACCGCCAATTGTTTTTGCAAACGATCCCTGTAGCCTTCGTACAAGTTCTGCAAGTCCACATCGCTAATCTCAAAATAAGGCTCCCAATCGGCAGGTGTCAGCCACACGTCACGCTCTAAGTTCACATGCGGGAAATAGCCTTCGTCTGGCAACGGCATACCCGGCAATGCTGCCAGCCACATTTCTGCCCCGGTAAAATGTATCCAAGGCTCGCTCATATAGCATTTGCAGAATGCGCTGGTTGAGGGGCGAAAATCGGTTTCCCACACATCGGACTTTTGCACGCTGGCCTTCATGAGTGGCGAAGCTTTCGTCACGTCGGCATTTAACGGCCAGTTTTGGCTAGTGGAATTGATCGAGTTTGCCCC
>JABFST010000449.1 GCA_013140465.1 Methylococcaceae bacterium | reverse complement strand
TTTTTTAAGGTGGGGGAATTTTTTCACGGTTTAATTAAGTGATAAATTGTGTTTGGGTACGATTTTTGTTGCCGACTACAGGCGGTTGCCATTTGCTGCCGAGCTTGGGCGTTTATGCTAAACTTTAGTGGTTATTTTGGGTTTTAGAAGATTAACGGGGGGCAATAATGACGGATGATGAGTTAAAGGCATTGGTGGCTAGTTTTGCGGAGGGGCATAAGGAAATTTGGGCGTTGTTGAAATGTACGATTGAGCAGCTTAACCGCACCGATGAACAGCTATGCCATACAGATGAACAACAAAAGCGCACTGATGAACAATTGCAGCAAACTGTTGAGCAAATGCAGCAAACTGTTGAGCAAATGAAACGTACTGACGAGCAAATGAAACGCACCGATGAACAGCTTAAACGCACCGATGAAAAATTGGCGCGTATTGGCATTACGGTGGGCAATATCAGCCATAACCAAGGTGATGTCGCGGAGGAATTTTTTTATCAAAGTCTGGTTTTAGACAACCGCTTGGGCCCTATCCGTTTTGATGATGTGGTAAAAAACATGCAGAAGCACCGGGGGCAACTTCAGGAGGAATATGATTTGGTGATGACCAACGGGGATGCGCTGGCGGTGGTGGAAGTGAAATACAAGGCGCACCAGAATGATTTGGATAAGCTAGACCGTAAAATGCGGCATTTTAAAAAGCTGTTTCCTATTTACCAGTCTTACAAACAATACGGCGCAATCGCTACATTCCATATTAATGATGCGGCTAAGGCAGAGGCTCTGCGGCGCGGTTATTTTGTGTTGCAGCGCAGCGGCAATTTAGTCCATACCGAAAGTGGCGAACACTTGGCTATTCTATAAGCGTAGGGTTTTCAGTCCTGCAAGCTGCAAGCAAAGGGTGAATAAGGTTTCCCAGCAATCGCCGCTTTGCTGGCCTTTGATTTGACGGTCGGCGGTGGCGCCCAGTACCAACGCTTGGTTTAAGTCGTGTTCGCTCAGGCGGGTCAGGGCGTTGTTGACCAAGGCTTTGCGGTTTTCCCATATTTGCTGGTCACGAAACAGCTGTTCTTTGTTTTGGCCGAGTGCCAAGCCGCGTTTGATTTTGCTTAAGGTGCGTGCTTCGCGTGCCAATGCCCATAATACGATGGGTTCAGCCACACCTTCTGCGCGTAAGCCCGATAAGATTTTGACCATACGGTTGGCGTTGGCGGCTAGCACACTGTCAATCAGCTTAAACACATCGTAGCGGGAGCTGTCCGCCACCACTTCGGTAATTTGTTCAAGCGTAAGCTTGCCCGTTCCGTACAGCACATAGAGTTTTTCAATTTCTTGGGCGGCAGCCAGCAAATTGCCTTCAATTCTTGAGGCTAATAGCCGCAAGCCCGAGTTGTCAGCCTCCAGCCCCCGTTGTTGCAGCCGCTGTTGTAGCCATAGCTGCAATTCATTGCCCGCCAAAGGCCATACTTGGATAACCACGCCGTGTTTGTCTAAGGTTTCTAGCCATTTTGACTTTAACGACGCGCTGGCGATTTTGCCAGCAGTTATCAGCAATAAGGTGTCGTCGCTCAGACGTTCACAATAGGCAATAAGGGCTTTTGCGCCTTCGGTGCCGGGTGTGCCTGTGGGCAAACGTAAATCAATGATTTTTTTGTCGGCAAACAGTGACAGCGTATCGGCGGTATAGGCGAGCTGGTGCCATTCAAACCCCGTGTCGGCAGTCAGGATTTCACGGTTGGTATAGCCAGCAAGCCGCGCCGTGCGCCGGATCGCATCCGCCATTTCCCCGAGTTGTAAGGGTTCGTCACCCGACAAAAAGTACACACTTTTGAGCCCTTTTTGCAAAGAGGCCGCCAGCTGGTCGGGCTTGATGCGCATTAATGGCCCTGGGTGTGCAAGGCTACGCTGGCGCGGTTCATGACCGTGCGCACGGCCTGTTGGTACATTTCGTTGCGGATGACGGATTCTTCGCTGTCCTTGGCAATAATCGCCAGCTGGTTATTGTAGTATTCGCGCTTAACAGCAACGGGTTGGCGCGCACTCAGCAGCTTGCCTTGGGCATCCAGCAGTTCATAATCAAAACGGTAATCCAATTCAAAGTCGTTGGCGGTGCCGCCCGCGCTGAGTGACAAAACTCGACGCTCACTACTTTCGCCCGTCACGTTGATGATGATGCCCGCTGTGTCGGCAGAGGTGGCTAAGGGGATGGATGACAATTCTAAGATTTTTTTAAAGTGTTCTTGGAGTTCGGGTGATGCTCCAGACAAGTAGATGTTGTTCAGGTTGGCGGGCAAAGTAAAGGCGCCACGCGGATGATAGCCACAGGCCGTAAGCAATAACACAATAATCCAGAACAGGGGTTTGATGGTCATACGCGGCTCCGTAAAGATGCGGGTAGATGGTCGATTAGGCACAATAGCTCCCTCTCCCTTAGGGAGAGGGCTGGGGAGAGGGGAAATCAAATCACGATATTGACCAGTTTTTTCGGCACCACGATCACTTTTTTAACGGTGCTGTCGCCTATAAACTGCCGTATGTGTTCATCAGCCAAGGCCAAGGCTTGGATGTCGGCTTGTGGGGCATCCACAGGCACGGTCAGTTTGCTGCGCAGCTTGCCATTGATCTGGATGACCAGTTCGATGGCATCTTGCGCCAAAGCCGTGCTGTCTACCGTAGGCCAAGCAACACCAACCACGGCTTCGGAATGGCCTAAATCCAACCAAAGTTGATGGCAGATATGCGGCACTATCGGTGCCAACATCAGCACGATAGCCTCTAGGGCTTCTTGGCGGATGGCTTTGCCGTTGTCGGAACTGTCGGTGAATTTGCTTAAGGTATTCACCAATTCCATATTGGCGGCAATCGCGGTATTGAAGATGGTGCGCACACC
>JABFST010000314.1 GCA_013140465.1 Methylococcaceae bacterium | reverse complement strand
GGTTGGCAAGCAGACGAGAACTTTGAGAGCGGTATCATGAAAACTATCCAATGTTATTTGCAGATTTTGACAGCTTAGCCGTTCTTTACCGCTGCAAAACCGAAACCATAACGTGGCGACAGGGTTAAGCGTACACCTTTAAAACGTTAGGGTTTGTTATCGTGCATGATATCTAAGTCCTTACAAGTAATCACGAAAGCTACGGCTATAGTTGCGTTAGCCGATAGTGGTTACAGTCCTTAGAAGTTCGGTTGTCCAGTACTTTGTCGCTGGATAGCCGGATTTCATCATTTTTAGCTATTCCCATTTGAAGCGTATCACATGCGCTTCAGCCCCCATATCTGAGTTAGGATTTACAGCCTTGCTTTGCTAATTCAACAGTGCTTTTTAGTGTCTAGTGGCTAATAATCGGATAAGCTATCTTTCCAGATTGGGGTTAAACTTTGTTGATAGCCCAACCAACCTAATTTTCCAAGTAGTTTTAACGTTAAAGGTATACGGTATGTCGATTCGTCTTGTGTCATCGATTCTTGGCAGTGTGCTGTTGGTCGCTTGTGCGCCTACCCGGCAAATAGCCATAGACTACCCGAATACAGGCAATGCACAAGCAGGTTCGGCAACAGCAACAACCTCCCGTCAGTTTTTGGCTTTGCCCGGTTTTACTGCGATTGACGGTGATGAATATTATGTGCGCTTGCTGTCTGAATTTAACTATCAGGGTGAAAATGTGCTAAAACAAGGCTGCAATAATATGGCGCCGTCGTATGAAAAAAACGATTTGTCTTCAGCCCTTGTGTTTACCGTGCATAACGAGGCCCTTAAGTTCACGAATGAAGCCGTAGGGTTTTTATATCAAGCATCTACAGGCAAATGTAACTTTAAGTTTGATGCCAAAAAACTCACCTTAACACCGTGGATGCGTTTGGACACGGGCAAAGATACCCAAGTAGACTACAGCTTTTATTCTAGTGCCAATAGCGATATGGATGTGTCGGGCTTAGTGGGCGACATTTCTGCCGCCAGCAGCTTATTGGCACTGACGGGTGTGGGCATGGGTGTCGCAATAGTCGGCGAGGTGGCTGGGCAGTGGGCAAAAACCAGTCCGGCGATTAAGTCGGCTGCATCCACTACGGCAAAAAGCAGCACGGAAACGCATTCTTTGTCGTCTATAGTGTCGTTTTCAGGAAACACAGGCTCGTTAAATCAGACCGTGTTTAAGGTCTATGCCGTTGCCGAAGGCGGCGTCAATATTTTGGGATCCGATACCCAACCTATAGGCGAGTTGAAAATTTTTTCTGAAATCATCCCGTCTTTGTTATTAAAAGCTAAGCCTGACGGCATCCCAGATGCGCGTGATTTGAGCTTTGATGAAATTTCTGAAGTGCCCATTAAGTCCTCGACTGGCGAAATACTGCTTGCACAGTTAATAGCGCAATCCAAGCACTCAGCCAAACCCAACCTAAAGCCCAACTTAGCCAACTACGAAGATGTGGCGACGAATTGCCGAAAAATTAAGCTGGTCATGAAGGATTTGGGCTTTAACAAGTTTGACCGCAACGCTTTCCTTTATTATTTTTTAAGCAATAGCCCTGACTGGCAAAACTACCATACGCCTATGCAAAAAATAGCGGCGGACAACCTTTCAGCCGCGACAGTGGCTGCTTATCAGGGTAAGGATTTCTCCGCGTGTATAACGGCGGATGATCTCGCCGTTATGCGGATGATGGGTTTGGCAGTGAATCTTCCCGCAGATTGGCAGCAAATCACCGTAAGTAACCAGAAAAAAGAGCAGTTTTATACCCCGCTTAAGTCAGTGGCGCGGCAATTGTTAGCCGTATTAAAAAACCCTAAGCAACCGGAAATGGAGCAACAGTTGTTTCCGTTATTGGCAACCGCTAAGCAAGGGGAGGGGACGGTTTTGTTACAAAACCATTTGGGTGATTTTGGTTTGGAAAAACTGCTCTTGCCACCTGCCCAGCCTGACCAACCACAAGCTAATGTTGCCGTTGTGCAGCCCGCTGCTGTTCCAGTCGTAGCGGCTCCACAACCCATACCCGGTGAGGGTTTGATTGTGACTGCAAAACAATTGGTGCAAGTCTTTTCGGGTTTAGGCTTTGATGGCTTTAGTTGCGCGCGCAGTTCCCCAGAACAGCAAGGGCAGATTACCGCAAGCGTCGGGATAATCTTGTTCACAACACATCAGGGCGGTGCTTGGGCAAAAGGCGGTGCTTTGGAATTTGAGTTTTCAGCGGGAAAAATCAATCGCTTGTCTTTCCAGTTGCCTACGTTTAGGGATTTTGAGCAAGATGTGCTGGATCATCCTGAGGTGGGTGGGTGTCGTATAGAGCCGTCGTTCCTAGAAAAGCTGCATTAAAGCCGCTCTTTTCCATTTTATTTATAAGGTTTATTTGACATCCATCTGTACATAATCCATACTTTTTGCGCGGTTTATAATTATAATCACAACATAGGAGCACAGTATGGCATTAATTACTTGGACAGCCAGTCAATATGGCACTAACGTAGCGTTTGCTGATGACGAACATAAGATCCTGTTTGACAAGCTAAATAAATTGTACGATTTGGCAACTGGCGGTGCGGCACGTTCCGCTATCGGCGCACAATTGGATGACCTGATCGCTTATGTGGTTGGTCATTTTGCCCATGAAGAAAAAGAAATGGTCGCTAAGAATTTTGCTGGATATGATCGCCACAAAGCTGAACACGAAGCCTTGATCGGAGTGTGCGGCGGCTTGCAAACTAAGTTTCATGCGGGTGAAGCTGAAGTGACTGATGAAGTGGGCCAAATGGTAAAAAGTTGGTTGGATAGCCACATCCCAACTTTTGACAAGGCTTATGCAGATGCTTTAAACAGTCTATCAACTGTTTAAAGC
>JABFST010000436.1 GCA_013140465.1 Methylococcaceae bacterium | reverse complement strand
TGTTTAGGCCCGGACAGCCAAGTTATCGTGGCGGGTATGGTCAAAAATATGCCGTCGGCTATTTGGGCATTGTTGGAACGCTTGCTGGGGCCGACTACGACCGGATTGGCGAAAAAAAAGGCCCGGCTGATTTATGTGGCCCCCAACCCCGATTTGCCGCCCGCCAGCAGCCCGTATCCGGTGTCTTATCCCTTAGAAGGCACGGCTTATACGCTAAGCAACCATGCCAATGTATTTTCTAGGGACAGCCTGGATATAGGTGCGCGGTTTTTTCTCCAGCATTTGCCCCACACCACAGGCGCAGTCGAGATTATCGATTTGGCGTGCGGCAATGGCGTGTTGGGGATAATGGCGGCAACGCAAAACCCAAACGCCAAGCTACATTTTGTCGATGAGTCTTATATGGCGGTGGCTTCGGCTAGGGATAATTTTCAGCGGGCCTTGGGCGGTATCGCCGATGCGGAATTTTATGTAGGCGATGGTTTGACGGCTTTTCCGGCGGCGTGTGCGGATATTATTTTATGTAATCCGCCGTTTCATCAGCACAACACGGTAGGCGACCATATTGCCTTGGGTTTATTTGCACAGGCGAAAAAAGCTTTAAAACCAGGGGGAGAGTTGTGGATCGTGGCGAATAGGCATTTAAATTATGCGACCGCACTCAAACGCTTGTTTGGGCAGTATTGGCTAGTCGCCAGCAATGCCAAGTTTGTGGTTATAAAGGTTAAGGCTTAAGATTTTTGCCTTAATTGGGCGCATAAAAAGAACCCAAAAGCCCAGAGGACTTTTGGGTTCTGTTTTATGAGTTTGTTACGCGGGGGTTACATTCTCAGCTTGTGGGCCTTTTTGGCCTTGGGTAACTTCCATCGTTACTTTTTGGCCTTCTTTCAGGGTTTTGCGGCCAGAACCGTTAATTGCACTGTGGTGGACAAAAACGTCTTTGCCGCCCACTTGTTCAATAAATCCAAAACCTTTTTCATCATTGAACCACTTAACGGTACCTTCAACTTGATCTGACATATCACACTCTTAACTTAAAAAAACGCCAATTTTGTTGGCTTTACAAATTCCGGCTCCGGGAAGAAGTCGGCTCAAACTTTAACTGCAAATAATAGTAGCACTAAAAATGTAAATAGGGCAAAAAACATTTTAATGACGGAGTGGCGCACAATAGGCATAGCCAAAATATGACCGATGGGTGCGCGTATTTTGTCGCGGCCTATTTGTAAGCCAATGTGCGTACGTTGTTGCGTAGTTGCGCGGCAGTTTTTTTATAGTGTTGATAATTAATATATTTTAATAGCGTTCTCGGCGATTTTTGGGGTGCTGGTCGGGCGCGGGCGGATTGTGGCAAGTGGCTGGCGATTTTACAAGAGTAAGCAAGCCTTCGTTGTCAAGTTAAAATGCACGATTGTGATAGGGGCAAAGACAGCCGGACAATAAAAATGAATTTTTCCTATAGCGGATGGTTTTTTATCCATGAATAATGGCGGCTAAGCCCGTCAGCCTTGCCCGGCAAGGTTTTCGGCAACCCCTATAATGACAGACACTAAGACATGAGCCTACGATACCAGATCAACATCCGAATTATTTTATCCTCTTTGTGTATATTGTTGCTGGGCGGGTCTTTGGCAATCTGGCAGGCGCGGATTGCGGTTGATAAGGAAGTCGATTCGTCGATTAACCTAGCAGTGCAGTTGATGACGTTTGGGCTGTCGCAAGCCTCGCCCAGCCGCTCTGAAACCGATTGGCTACCCCAATTTAACGCCCTTAAAGAAACGCGGCATTTAAGCATCCAGCTTAAAATGCCTGCTGGCGACATCATCAGCTTAGCCCACAAAAACCAACCGCATGACTCGCAGGAACAGCCGCCGCACTGGTTTATCCGTTTGGTTGAAGGGCGTCAGGCCAAGGCCGAATACCCCATCACCACCAAAGATGGCAAGCAATTGGTGCTGATGATCCAAGCCAATCCTTTAGATGAAATCACCGAAGTATGGGAAGAGAGCATCGGTTTTTTTGGCTCGTTGTTGCTGTTGACGGCCTTTAGTTTTTTGGCGGTTACGCTGGCTTTTAACAAAGCCCTTAAATCAATTGCCGTGATTGTGAATGCGTTAAAAATTATCGAGACGGGTGATTATCAGCAAAAACTACCCGAATTTGCTATAGAAGACTACGACAACATTGCCAAAGCCATCAACCACATGACCGCTGAGCTGGCGGCTAGCCAACAAGAAAACCGCGCCTTAACCCACCATTCGTTGGCAATACAAGAAGACGAGCGGCAACGCTTGTCGCAGGAGCTACATGACGAACTGGGGCAATCCCTAACCGCGATTAAAGTCATGGCGGCCACGGCAGAGCGCACCCAAGCGGCGGGCAACCCCGTCAACACCGGCCCTATTATCAGCGTGTGCGACCATCTGATGCAGGTCGTGCGGTCCATGATGCACCAGTTGCATCCCCTGGTATTGACCGAACTGGGCCTAAAAGCCACGCTAGAAGATTTGCGCAACCATTGGGCCAGCCGCAACCCGGCTTTAAACTTGCGCATAGACTGCCCTGATGAGGTCGATGGCTTAGACCTTAAAATCACCATCCAACTGTTTAGGGTTGTGCAAGAATGCCTGACTAACATTATCCGCCATGCCCACGCCCAACAAGCCCTGATTAAGCTGGAAATCATCCCTGCAGCGCAGCATAAAACCTTGCTGCTGCAAGTCACCGACAATGGTTTAGGCTGTGCCAAAAACCAGCTTAACAGCGGCTTTGGCTTGCGCGGGATGCGTGCACGGGTGCATAGCCTGGGCGGTCAGTTGACCATTCAAAGCCAACCCCAACAAGGGATGAGCATTACCGCGAGCATCCCCCTATGAGCCAGCCGATTAAAGTGATGTTAGTGGATGACCATGCGGTAGTGCGCGCGGGATTTAGGATGTTGTTGTCTACCGACGAGCGCATTAGTGTGGTGGCTGAGGCCGAGCGTGGCGAAGCCGCTTGCCAGCTGTATCTGGATAGCCAGCCGGATGTGGTGGTGTTGGATTTGTCCATGCCCGGCATAGGCGGCTTGGAAACCCTGCGCCGTATTTGCAGCCGTGACAGCAACGCCAAAATCTTAGTGTGTAGCGTGCATGACGAGCGCGTGTATATAGACCGCGCCCTCAATGCGGGGGCCAAAGGCTATGTCACCAAACACGCCCACCCCGACATTTTGCTGGCGGCAATACAAAAAATTGCGGCTGGTGCAGAATATGTCGAACCAGGCCTGGTGACGGCGGACGGGGTGTTTTTAGAGGGCGGTTTGGAAGATTACAAGGCGGTGGTCGAGGCGTTGTCGGCACGCGAGTTTGACGTATTTTTGCTGCTGGCAAAAGGCTTGACGGCGCACAAAATCGCCGACGAACTGTGTTTGGGTTACAAGACTGTCGCCAATTACGGTACCCAAATCAGAGCCAAGCTCAAAGTCTCGTCGGTCGCAGAGCTGGCGCATATCGCCTTGGCGTTGGGGGTGATGAAAAACTGAGGGTGTGTGAAATAACCTATTTTTTGTAAAAAATAGGTTATATGGCGCAATGCTTGCTGGGTGTTGGGGGGGATTATGCCCTGCCGAACAATTTGTGAAAAAATAACATGACAGAAAACAAAAAGATTCGTTAGCGCCGTTTTAAAATATTTTTCTTGTTTGGTTGGCGTGGATATTGCTTTTACTGATGGTGTTCTAATTTTAAGAATTCAATATCCATTATCCACAAATAATCAGGAGGAATCTGCTAATGAAAGATAAACCTATCCGGTCTGGCGGGCGATTTTTAAGCCATGCCGCCGTGGTGTCGGCGTTGCTCGCCATGCCTTTACCCGGCATGTCAGCTACACCCACTGTTAAGGCGACCGCCAGCATAGACAAAAAAACCGCAAAACTCGTTGTGGCAGGTAAAACCACGGGCTTAACTGCGGGCTCGCAGGTGTCCGTGTTTGATGCCGCCGACCATCGGCTATTGTTCGCTGGACAAACAGACGCCAAATCGGCGTTTAAGTTCACGATTCCGCAAGATAAAATCCCTTGTTTATTACAAGTGGAAACCGCCAGCGCCGAACTCGGTGTTGCGGTTGCTGGCAAAGAAGCCTCGTGCAAAACCAAACCCGTGTGTAGCATTAAAGGCGGCAACCGCTTTATTGCTGAGAGCGCTAGCCCGCAAACCTTTGATATTATCACCAAAAACAAGGGTCTGACCTTTGAATGGGATTTTGGTGATAGCACCAAAGACGGCAACAAGCTAAGTGTGTCGCACGCCTATAAATTTGCTGGCCTGTATTTAGTCACGGCAACCGCTAAAGATGCCAGCGGCAACCAATGTGCTGATGCGATTACCGTATCGGTAGCTCCCCCTGCGGGCAGCAACCCTAATCCACCTGTTTCCGAAGTCAGTCCTCGGCCTAAAACCGCAGCGGGTATGCCGGGTGCTAATGGCGCGAATGATACCGATGCCTTTGTGGTGTTTCCGTTTGAAGACATGGGTATGGAAGGCGGCAGCCAAATCAACATCCCTTTCAATGCCTTGTTCCCTTATAACGCCCTGAATGCGCAAGTTATCCGTAAAGTGGCGAAAAAACCCATTATTGTCGATAACAGCAGTATCAGCGTGTACTATTCGGCAGCTTCCAATCCGGTTGATCCTTTAGGTGCAGGTTCTATCAACTCCACTAGCCAGAACTTTTTTGCTGATGGCAAGGCGGGTGCTAACTTTGATTCTGTAGCGACTAAAGCCAAAGCGGCGACAACGGGTGAAACGGTCTATGTCGATGACCATAGTTATAACATCGCCACTATCGCCAAGACTGAATTTTGGGACAAGATCCACCAACCCAATGCCCCCAAATTGGCTACACCTTTGCCTGAAAAAGGACTGTCCCAAGCCGACACCCAAAATACCTTTGTACCTGCTAAACCTTTGGCTTTGCCGGATGAAGGCTTGCGCGGCTATGTTGATAAAGCCGCTAGCCCTAGGGCCATGCCAGGCATTTCTGGCCCCTACAAAGATAACATTGTGCAAAAACTGGATTACAGCTTTGCCCAGCAATCTTTTGTGGCGCAGAACATTCCCGCCACACCCATCGATGACCAAGGCCGCACCAACCCGTATACCTTGATGCGGGTTGAAGCTAAAGACAGCTCCAAGGTTTTAAAATCGGCTATCGATGCGGTGTACACTACGGCTTCAGAAACCGGCTGTGTGCAATGTCATTATAAAGGCGAAAAAGGCGCAGACGACAAAGTCTGGCGCACGCCCGTCACCATCAAAGAATTGCTCAATCCTGATGGCACACCTGGTCCTGCGACAGGCAAAGGCGAATTTCCGCCGCTTAACCCACCCACACCTGTGCTGACTGGCGATGCGATTGCCGATTTCAAAAAATACGGTTATGGCCCTGCCACGCACAATTTGTTTGATGGCAAGTTTGCCTTAAATCCAACTGCTGCTGTTGTCGCCCCGGGTCTTAAGTTGGAATACGATGCCAATGGCATACGCACAGACCGTGTTGTCGAATCGCGTTGGTTAAAACCTGATGGCACCACTAGCGCATTAAATCCCACTAAAGATGCGTCTTGGAAATTGCAGATCCGTCTGAAATTTAAAGATGCCAGTGCTTATGGCGATGACAATTGGCAAAACCGCGAAAAAGCCGCGCGTTGGAATACCATGCTGATGCATGATTACATGACGCCGATTAACTACAATAACGCGCGTGATGACGTGTTTGCAGAAATTGCCGATGACAAATATGTGTCGCGCAACACCGTGACTATGTGCGCATCGCATCATACCAGCACGCTTAAACAAGATGTTGGCGCGGGCGCTTACAGCCAAGTAAAGACGCTTTCTGACTACACCCGCACCGAACATGCGTTTCACGGCAAGATGCAAGTGTATAAACGTGATGTGACGGCGGCAGAATCAGCCGATAAACTGGCACACGCCAAAGGTGAGCTGATCCGTAACGAACGCGGACATCCGATTATGTGGGGTGGGCGTGGTTGGGATACCATCGATAACGATGCCAACCGTTTACCGATGACCTTAGATGCCACTGGCAAATACACTGTGCTTGCGACAGTGTTCCCTACAGCAGACCGCAACAATTGGAAACCTGATTTGTTCCCGCAGCATTCGCTAGGCGAAGAAATGTTGCCTGTGGGCGAAAACATCCCTATGGAAAAGAACTGCTTGACCTGCCATACGGGTAAAACCGAAAAAAGCTACCGCGACATCCATCACGCAGCGGGCATGAAGTGCGACAGTTGCCACGGTGGTATGTTGGCGGTAGGTTTGACTTATCCGCATGAAATGTATGACGGCAACTTAACCGCAGCAGGTGCACTAGGTGTTGATAAATCCGATACCTTGACTGCGCCAGACTTCCGTCGGGCGTGGTTGGACGAGCCTAACTGCGGCTCTTGCCACGTCGGCGATGCCAACTTGGCGAAAGACGGTGATGCTGGCCTTAAGCATTATTACAGTGCAGGTGCGACCAAACAAGGTTGGATGGATGGTGACAAGGCCAATGCCACGATACACCCCGTCAATGCGCGTTTTGCGGTAATGCCAAATAAAGAAAAGCGACCAGAAAAACTCAGCGTCAATGGTGTGACCACTTATGTGGACCGCGAAGTGTCGCAAGCCTTGTACCGCAAGAGCGGCGACGTGCATGGCAGCGGCGCGAATGGGGTGCTGAATTGCTCTACTTGTCATGGTGGTTCACATGGCATTTGGCCCAATAAAGATCCTAACGCCAATGACAACGTCACTTCCAAGCAATTGCAAGGCTATGACGGCAACATCGCCGAGTGTTCTACCTGCCATATTAAAGAAGACTTTAAGACTGGTTTGGTGGCTACCGACGGCGGTACTGTCAACTTGGGTGTAGGCCAAGGTGTCCGGGCGGGTACAGTCGTGTCACCTGCCAGTGCCAAAGCCTATTTGGCCGGCCCACATGGTATGCACCCAGTCAATGACGAGTATTGGTACAAACATGCCGACGGCGCAGCCGCCAGCACTAGCGCGGGCAGCCATAAAGCTTCGGTCAATGGCGGTTGGCATAACGACATGTCGGGCAAGCCCGGGCCTGATGGCGAAGACCAATGCGCTGCTTGCCACGGTGCTGACCATAAAGGTACGCGCTTATCACGCACCTTGGTAGACCGCACGTTGATTAACGAAAAAGGTGTGGCTATTAAAGTGGTTAAAGATAAGGTTATCGGTTGCGACTTGTGCCATAGCCTGAAGAAAAGCTTTGCCCATGCGCCTAACCCCGCATCAGCGACGGGTGGCTGGCCTACGCCTAAGCTGCACATGCCGCCTATGCCTGAGCCTGTTGCCGTCCCTGGCGCAACTACCGGTACTGGTGGCGGTGGTCATGGCTAACTAAGGGTTTATACCCTATTGCCGTAAACGTTTCGTGTTTGCCTGCAAGGGTAAGCACGAAACTATAAAAAGGGGGCGTTAATCCCCCTTTTTTTTGCCTTTGATTTGTGTATAAGCACGAGAGCAGGGTTTTTTCTAAAAGACGTAAAAGACGGGGTCAGAAAAGACGGGGTCAAAAAGACGGGGTCAGGCCTTACATTTGACAAACACAAACACAGAAAAGACGGGGTCAGGCCTTACATTTGACAAACACAAACAGAAAAGACGGGGTCAGGCCTTAGAGAAAAGACGGGGTCAGAGAAAAGACGGGGTCAGGCCTTACATTTGACAAACTAAAGACGGGGTCAGGCCTTACATTTGACAAAAAGACGGGGTCACAAAAAGACGCAAAAGACGGGGTCAGGCCTTAGTTGCGGCTGGGCAATGTCGCAAATTCTAGCGGGTGTGAATCCCGCCCCGGTAACTGCTAGCCACAGGCCGGGTATCGAGCCTTGCAGGTAAGCTGGTAACAGATTACTTGATGCGTAGGTACGAAAACAGGCGAAGGGCAATGGTAACGGATGATGCCGACCGTGAAGGTGTAGAGTCCCGAAAAGACCGCTTTGGAAAGGGCCGATGGTTTTAAGGCGCCAGCAGGCAACAATACCCCTGACGTCATGGCGAGTTAGGGGTATCCACCCGGGATCGTAAGGCCGGTTCGAGCCTGATATTAAGAATACAGAAAAGACGGGGTCAGGCCTTACATTTGACAAACACAAACAGAAAAGACGGGGTCAGAGAAAAGACGGGGTCAGGCCTTACATTTGACAAACTAAAGACGGGGTCAGGCCTTACATTTGACAAAAAGACGGGGTCACAAAAAGACGCAAAAGACGGGGTCAGGCCTTAGTTGCGGCTGGGCAATGTCGCAAATTCTAGCGGGTGTGAATCCCGCCCCGGTAACTGCTAGCCACAGGCCGGGTATCGAGCCTTGCAGGTAAGCTGGTAACAGATTACTTGATGCGTAGGTACGAAAACAGGCGAAGGGCAATGGTAACGGATGATGCCGACCGTGAAGGTGTAGAGTCCCGAAAAGACCGCTTTGGAAAGGGCCGATGGTTTTAAGGCGCCAGCAGGCAACAATACCCCTGACGTCATGGCGAGTTAGGGGTATCCACCCGGGATCGTAAGGCCGGTTCGAGCCTGATATTAAGAATATGTGGTAACCCAGGAGATCCCGGTATCGGCGCGCGGATGATAAGCGCACTTCCCGACAAGCCTAAACAGCGAGGACGGAAGCAGTGGTGCCGGGAAGTCGGAGATTCCCATAGTAGCAATGAACGCGGGTAATGCTGCGGGAGCGAAGGGGAGTCGGTTTAAGATAATGTTCAAGGGAAACATGCCCCGACACCGGGCGGACTGTGCGCATGACAACAACAATCGAACGTTTCACACAATGGGCGCGATTGCATATGCAACCGCAATACAACGCACTGATGGGAATGCTGGGCAATCCGGTTGAGCTACTGGAATGCTTTGAAAACCAGCCGGGCAATAAAGCGTGCGGAATCGACAAGGTCAGCAAAGCGGATTATGCAGACGGCGTAGTAGGGCGAATTAAAGCCCTATCCGCCAATTTGCGCAGCTTAAGCTATCCGCCGAAACCGTCACGCCGGGTGTACATCCCTAAAGGCAACGGCAAGACCAGGCCATTAGGCATACCGTGCTTTGAAGACCGGATCGTACAACAGCAACTGTCCAAGATACTGCAAGCGATATGGGAACCGGAATTCCGGGATTGTTCCTATGGATTCCGTCCGTACCGTAATGCGCATCAAGCGCTGGCAAGGCTTGGAGAAACCATCACCAACGAAAATACCCAATGGGTCGTGGAGGCGGACATCAAAGGCTTCTTTGACAACGTCAGCCACGAATGGCTGATGCGTTTTCTGGAACACCGGATCAAAGACCCGGTGTTCCTGCGAACCATCAAACGTTTTCTGAAGGCGGGCGTAATGGAGGATGGGGCGTTAACGGACAGTGATACCGGGACACCCCAGGGCGGATTGGTTTCACCCGTCTTAGCTAACGTTTATCTCCATTATGTACTGGATCTATGGTTTGAAAAGAAATTTGCCGGAAGCTGTCTGGGCCGGGCGCGACTGGTGCGGTACGCTGATGATTATGTAGCCTGTTTCACGCATGAAAGAGAGGCAAGACGGTTTATGACGGAGATGACAGAACGTCTGGCAAAGTTTGGGCTGGAAGTCGAACCCGGCAAAACTGCCCTGCTACGCTTTGGCAACAGGGCCGCAAAAGAATGTCGGCAAGATGGCGTCAAACGTCCGGCAACGTTCAATTTTCTGGGGTTTACCCACTATGTGGGCAAAAGCCGCAAGGGCCGCTTTGTGGTGGGCCGTAAAACCCAGCGGGAGCGGATTGCCAAGAAATTAAAGGACGTTAGCCAGCGGTTGGCGACACTACGCACCCAAGGCGGTAAAGCCATGATGCACTATGCCAAACGTCACCTGTGTGGGCATGTCGCCTATTATGCGGTCAGCGGTAATGCACGACAAATCCGCAACTACGCCTATTTGATAAGCCGTTTGCTGTTTAAATGGCTCAATCGGCGCAGTC
>JABFST010000137.1 GCA_013140465.1 Methylococcaceae bacterium | reverse complement strand
GGGCAATTTTTAACTCAGCGGCGTTTACCACGCATGGCCTTAATCCAATCCGCCAATACCGATGGGCAATTATGCCTGACTGCCCCGAATATGGCGGCGTTGTCGCTGCCCTTAACACCTACGGCAGGTACGCGCGTCAGCGTAACAATATGGCGGGACCAATGCCCGGCCTTGTGCGTATCGGCGGCGGCAGATGCGTGGTTTAGCCAGTTTTTGGGGCTAGACTGCCGTTTGGTGTATCAAACCGACGACATGATCCGGCCTGTGGATGCCGACTATGGCATAGCCACCGACCGCGTGGCGTTTTCGGATGGGTTTCCGTTTTTAATTATTGCCGAAAACTCCTTGCACGCACTCAATCAAGCCATGCAGTTGGAACTGCCGATGAGCCGTTTTCGGCCCAATCTAGTGGTCTCGGGCTGCCCCGCTTATGCCGAAGACAGCTGGCGCAAAATCCGCATAGGCGCGTTGGACTTTAGGCTGCCCAAGCCTTGCTCGCGCTGCGCCATTCCCACCATAGACCCCAGCACCGCCCTCTCCGGCAAAGAACCGCTAAGCACCCTAAACCGCACCCGAAAATGGCAGAACAACGTCTACTTTGGGCAAAATGCCCTGCACGCGCAAACAGGCGTGCTGACAGTGGGGGATGCGGTAGACATACTCGAAACAGGCGCAAACCAGCCGCCGCTTTAATAGCGGCTTAGCCAGCTAGAGACTGTACAAGTATCTATGTGGGAGAGGTTTTAAAATCAATGGCTTAAAAAAGCCAGTTCGCTTTGGGAAGGTGTTTTAATAGTCTCGCAGCTAACTACCAAAACGCAGTTTAGGTGCTGGGTTAGGCAGGTCGGTTTGCTAGCGCGACCTGTTAGAGTAAGAAGTGAATTTGGGTTAAGCGGAAGGTGTGTAACGTCTCATTAAATATAGGCATTGGTGGCAGACCTGCTAGGTTTTATAAACCTCGCAGGTCTTTATCCTGCCGCTGATGAGAAATTACATTGGGTATCCAGAATCTTGGGCAAACCCTCTTGATTTGGATTATATTCTTTGTTGGGTTTCTCCAGTCTATGGGCTGTTGTTACTTGTGACCAAGTAAGGTATTTTCAATGCACTCAGAAATCGGGTTCACTTCGTCAAAATGAAGTGGCGCAACCATCTCCTGAGTAACAACATAACCAGCCGCAGCTATATCAGAAGGGCGAATGCGGACGGTTTGTCCAATTTTTTCCTTTTGCGCTTTAATATGTTCAGGGGGCATATTTTCAGATAGTAAAGAAAGAATCCATTCCGCCCATTCAATATCGCCAATACGTTCCTGCCAAGTTTCTACATTAATAAATGGAATCCCGAGCTCGTTAAATAGCTCCACAATGAACGTCGCGCAGGTGAGCCCTTGTCCAGGCTCATTGCCGATCCACACATTGTCTCTGAATACTACGCCTCCTGGGTGAGCAACTGAATAAGGAATCATGTTCTCATTTTCGTCAAGCCATGCGTCAATTTTTGCAGCTAATATCCTTTGATCCTCTTCACTGAGATCAGGTGCAACCCAAAAAAGGTGGTTAGACGATCTGGCTTCAGCTCGCCTTGTTCGTAAATGACTTTGAAGATCACCTATCTTTAAACAGTTATCGAATCGATATAAAGCTGCTACATGAAGCTGTCTGCTTGCGGAATCTGAAACCTGAATCGCAAATCCGAAACGCAGAGACTCCGTTGGCCAAGAGTCTAGAGAAAGTGGAGTTAAACGTAACAATTTAAGAATAGTTCTTTAAACCACGTAGCAATAATCGGGGATTACGATTACGTTTTTCTAAAATCTGTTCAATTTGATCTCTCAAAGAATCCCAGCATGAAATATGCGAGCGAACTGAAAATGTATTTCTAAGCAGTGCAATCAAAACAATGTCTGGGAGCTTATTAATTTCAAAACTTAATAGGTCAGTTGAAAGCTTTGAAAACTCATTATTAACTTTTAATCGTGATGTATGTAGTGCGATTTCTTTAAGTGCAGCATCCTCGTTTTGGGTATTGCAAAGTTGCAGAATATTCTTAACCCAGTTGGATTTTGGCCAGTGGCATTTGATCGAAGGGACTCCTATTATTGATACAAATACCTTTGGTAGTTCTGCTCCATTTTGGCTGTAAGTGACATGTATATTTTTTTGAGATATATTTTCACTATAAATATTAGCCTCAGCAAAAACATGAGACAGCATCCACTTTGCATATGAAGATGAATAAGCGTTATTATCATATGAACGGTCAGTTATAAACGGATGAAGAGATTTCTGTGATCTATTCAAAGAAATACTAGTCATATTTAGGCTCCAATTCTTCTAGTCCAGCGTTACTTAACAAATTAAAGAAAAATGCTTTGTTAGAGAGGTGAATCTCATCAAGTAAATTAGATAGTTGAGATAAAAAATCGTTAAGGGTAAATTTTTCTATTCGGTGGGTATCAACATCAATTAACGCTCCAGGAATACTATGTCCATCAGGTTGCACAGCATTAGCTGGAGACATGATAGTAACTGCATGCACAAAAGCACCTTCAAGGATCTCGGTCCTGATTTGGGTTGCCTGATCTGTTAATTCTTGACCTGCCACCTCAATTTTCAAGTTAAATTTAGTCATTAATACAATCCCACTATCAGATTTAATGAAGTCTACATATTTTAAGGAGTGTCGCTCAATGCTTCTCATGGATGGCACATTGCTAAGTACGCCAAAAACCATCTGTATCATTTCCTTAAAAGACGACCAGCCAGAATATGGCATTTGACAGCCAACTCCCAACCATTTAGACCCGATTAGAATCGTAAATTGCTCATCGACCACGATACGCATAAGTGGCGCATTTTGTAAATTAGGATCACTATCGCGAACCATTTGGGGCAATTGTGCGACTGGTAATGTTTCAAATCTTGGTTGTTTGCCCGTAAGTTTTGATAAAAGTAACCCTGGCAATATGGTTTCTGCTGAATGTTCACTATCAAAATTTACACCGCAAACCACATCGATTAACGGCTCTTTTCCAAGTTTTGTAGGTAGCTGCTTAGATGTCATTTAGGTCTGGGGGTTAAAGATGTCCACACGATAGGATTATTGTAGTCTAAATAATTTTTCCAATACAGATTTCAATACAGACTTTACGAAAAGGTCGGGCCAAAGAAGCAAGGTCACATAGGTTGGATCGCCGCGCTTTTTGGCAACCCAACAAAATCATAAGCCGCCGCCTATATCACAATCTTTGATCCCTTTGTTTTTGTTGGGATGGCTTATTGCCTACCCCCTAAGTCGCATCAATCTAAGCCGCGTTCACGTCAACAATCCACCCAAGCAAACCCCCTGCACCGCATTCGGCATCATAGTTTACTAGCACGACCCGTTAGAACAGGAAGTGAAACGCCCTGCGGGTTTTACAAGTACCATTAGGGCTAGCGCAATGACACCACCCCAGCCAACACTGCAACGCCTAAAGCCGCTCACTTCGGCGGCTTACTAACTGCGGGCAGTGCGCTTGGCGCGGCATTTTTGCCGCCAGCGCATAAAGCCTGTGACATACAAAATGGCTGGGACTAAGCCGCCGATAAATACCACCCAACGTCCGAATAGCCCTGCGATTTCGCCATTGTGCAAAGGGTGCAGCCAGTTTTCGTGTTCCCAAACTCTGTTTGGGAACGCCTACCTTCAAGCTCTGCTTGTCGAAAAAAACCGGGGTAGGTCTTGCAATATCGCATCTGGTCTAACCCAACGCTCAACTGTAGCACGCAGGCTGGGTAACGCGTAAATCGTATGAATATAGGGTAGATTCGCCGATAGAGACTGTGAAAGCATTCTGAAATTAGGCAAAGATTCGATTTTCAACCAACAAAAATCAATGGTTTACAGCATATTTTCCGCTGCCTTTCTTGATTTTTAGCAAACCTTTCACACTTTCGATAGGCAATCTACCATTTTGGGCTTTAAGGTTGCATTCGGCTGGCGCTTTGCCTATCAGCGAAACCGCCCTACGGGCTACAAATCACTTCTTACCCTGTCCCACCAAAAAGCCAACTAAGCCCGATGCTATGGCACTGACAATGCCAGCAGCCCACTTTTTGTCATCGGCTGCACCCGTGGCGAAGGTATAAACACAACCCACAAAAATTATGGCGACTATGAACAGCGCAAAACAAAAAAGCGCGTAAGTCATCTTTCGGGACAATTCGGCATCGGCGATTGCTTTTGAACGTCTGACAGCGGCATCTTCAGCTGTTTCATTGCTTACTGACAGTTCGTATTTATGATCTTTGCCGACGATTTGCCCAAGGTTTATTTGTGGCTCAGCACTTTTGCCCTGATCAGAATCCGCCATTAGATACCCACGATTTCCGTCAGCAGGTTTTTGTTTTGGTCAAGAATGCCAAAGCGTTTTTTTTCTGTTTTGGCTTCTGCTACCACGTCATATAAGGCAATGGCTTTGCGCAGGATTTCCGTTTTAGTGGTGCAGCCTGAAGAAGCAAGTTGTTCTAGGCGTTCGTTAAGTTCTGGTGATACCGATAAGCTAAGGCGGACGACTTCTTTATCAATGCTCATATAGATTTTCCTGTTGCGCTATGAATACGTTATTTATGCGTAAATAATACGCTTATTTTTTACGCAAACAAGCTATGGCAAATGTGCGTAGGCTAAATTGAATCCACGGAATTGTGTAGATACTTATGTTTAAGGAAGGGGACTGAATGTTTACTTGCGGGCAGTGCGCTTGGCGCGGCATTTTTGCCGCCAGCGCATAAAGCCTGTGACATACAAAATGGCTGGGACTAAGCCGCTGGCAAAAACCACGCAACGTCCGAACAGCCCTGCTATTTCGCCATTGTGCAAAGGGTGTAGCCAGTTTAATAAGGTATCGCCGCTGTGTTCTAAGCGGGGATTGCGGATAGACAGCACCGCGCCGCTGTATTGGTCCAGCCACACGGTGGTTTTAGGGAAGCGTAAGCTAGGTTCGCCCGCTTGATAAAGCATAATACGGTAAACGCCTAGCCGACTTTCTGGGGTTTCTAGCCAGCGCAACACGGCATCTGGGAACTGGCGTTGGGCAATCGCGGCGGCTTGGTCTAAAGGAATGCGCACGGCTCCTGGCTTGTCGGCGGATTGCGGCACAGGGCTTTGGTACAGTGGCGACAGGCTATGGATAATGGGCTTAAACACCTTGGGCAATTCTAAGAGTACGCCGCTTAGCAGCAACAGCATTAAGATGATGAAGCTATACACGCCTTGGGTTTTATGGATGTCAAAAACCAGCCGCTCGGCACTCGCGCCGCGTTTAATCGATAACGCCGCCTTCAGTTTTTTGGCGCTGGGCCACCATAAATACAAGCCGCTCAGCAAGCCTACGACTAACACACCCCCAATGATCGCCATAAGGGTTTTGCCCAGTTCATCCAACAGCAAGGCATAGTGCAGGTCAAACAGCCAAGTCATCGCAAATTCCCCCCAAAAACGGCTCCCGGCCCATTCGCCAGTATAGGGGTTGACCCACGCTATTAAGGGCGCAAAAGACAGCCCCGTTTTTTCTATCGGCTTGTAATAACGTGCCATCAGCATGGCTTGCGGATGGCGCGGCAATTCCAAACGCCAAGCGCCTGTGCGTGTGGGATGCGCGGCTTGGATGCTGTGCAGCAGTTGTTCGTAGGATAGGCGTGTGGGTTGCACGGCCTCGGCAGCAATCTGCAAGTGGGGGTTGAGCATTTCGTCTAACTCAACATAAAAAACCAATAGGCTGCCCGTCAGCCCGGCCAACACCAACACCAAACCTACGCTAAGCCCCACATACAGGTGGATGTTTAGCCACCATTTTCGCCATTGTTTATGGCGTGCAGGGACGGCGGTAGGCAAGGTGTGGTTAGCCATTGTTTATAAGTCAAACTTTACGTTGATCGCACCGTAAAATGCACGCCCATCACCAGGTGAGTGCATGGTTTGGCCTACGGTGGTGTTATACCAAACATATTCCCAATAAGTGCCCGCTAAGTTTTTGGCCTGAAACTGCACATCGATCATTTTGTTGACCTGATAGCCCAAATCAAAGTTTAACAAGGCATATTCGCCATATTTGCCTTTACTGTTGGCCTCGTCGGTAAAATAGCTGCCTTGCCCTGTGGTCCATAATGAGGATTTGATGTCAGGGGTGATTTGGTAATCGATACCGCCTGAAAACAAATAGTTGGGCGTGTTAAAAATCTGCGTGCCGACCAATGCCGGATTTTTGTTTTTAGGCTGGGTCACTATCGCTTCTTGCAAAGAAAAAGCGGCCCACACGCTGACCGGATCCACAGGGCTGACTTTAACTTGTACGTCCACGCCTTGCCGTTCGGTGGCGCCGATCAGGGTGGAATCGTTGCCCGCACTGTTCAGCACGCGGCTGGATTCGTTAGTGGCGGTTTGGCACCAATAGGCCACGCGGCCTTCCAGCCAATCGACAGGGGCCAATTTAACGCCAACTTCCCAACCGTCGTTAATCGAAGGCGCCACATCAACCGGATTGGGATTGGTCTTAAACGTACCCGCACCGACTGCGACCTGAAACGTGCGCCCCCAGTTGCCATACAGGCTGTAGCCATCTATAGGCGTAATCACTGCGCCCACTTTAGGTTGCCAAATCGTGCCATAGTCGTTGACGACATAAGATTTGTTGTTCAGCTTATTGGTCAGGTCGCCGCCCACTTGGTCGGCACGAAAGCCAGGGGTAAGCTTTAACCACTTAAACGGCTTAATCATGGCTTGCAAATAGCCGCCATAAACATAGAAATTGTAATCTTGGTCGCGCGTTTGTGAGGTGCGCACGCGCGTCAGGGTGCGGTAACGACGGCTTTTGTTGTCTTGTTCTTGGATGTCAAAACCCGTTTCTAAAGAAAAATCGTCCAACCAGGCTATCGTTGGGCGATAAGTTAGCGAGGTGGTTGCGCCGTATTGGATTTCGTTGCTTAGCCGCTCTTGTTGCGATTCGCCGGCGCTAAAACGTACCCAGCGTTGGTCATTAAACACATTGGCGTAACTTTTGGTAGACCAAAACAAATTCTCGGCCAAATTCACATCCAAATGCCCGCTCAGTTGCCCCACATCGCGCGTGCCGCCGTCGCTGGCATTGTGTGCCATCGATTGGGTAGGGTCCGCTTTGGCTTGGGCAGATGTCAGGTAGCCGGGTTCTTTAGCGTCGGCTTCACTCCAGCGGGCAATCAGGCCCACTTTAAATTTTTCACTTTCGGGGGTGTAAAACCATTTGCCCGAAAAGGCATTTTTATCAGACGAGGCGTGGTCCCGATAACCATTGGTGGCGCGGTACGACACGCTATAGTTTTGTGTAAACCCGTTTGTTTCATAGCCCAAGCCCGATTGGATGTCGTGGGTGTCAAAACTGCCGTAACTGACCCGCGCCTTGGCGTAATTGCCGCCTTCGGTGGTAAACATATTGGCGTTGCCGCCAATGGCATGTAGGCCATAACGCGGGTCGTTAGTGCCGCGCACCACTTCTATCGACTCAATGTCTAACGGAAACAAGCCATCAATAAACGGCATGTTGCCGTCGTTGGTGTTGCTGGGGATGCCGTCAATCAACAGTTTGACCCCGTTGATATTGCCTTCGCCATTAAAGCCCCGAAACGAGAATTTGCCCGTGGTCGTGCCTTGGTTAAATTGGGTGATTTGTACGCCCGGCATACGGTGCAATAAGTCAAAACTGGTCAACACGTTTTGGTTGGCGATTTTGTCGGCGTTCATAATGTCCACCGAGCTGAGGATGTCGCGGCTTTGTAGTTTGCCTGTCGGTGCCGCAGTTACCACCATATTGCCCAATTCAAAAACCGAGTTGTCGCCTTTGGTGGCGGCTTTTTTGGCACTGGGCTTGGCTTTGGTTACCGCTGATGGATCAGGAGTGGCGGTGGCTTCGGGCATCGTGTCAGCAACGGCTAGCGATGCCCCTGCCATGCTTAAAAATACCCATGCGATAGCCGCACTTAAAGGTCTTCTGTTAAATAAAGCGGTTGAGTGGTGGTGTAAACGGTTCATAAGCGTCCTAATTATTATTGTGTGTAAGGCTCAGCGTCCTGCTATAGGACGGCCTGATAAGGCACTAGCTTAAAAGCAACATTTGCACCAATACTAAGCAGCAGCCTCAAACAGTGTCTGCCGAATTGGCAAAAGCTTTATAACAAGATGAATTGGCAGCGTTTTTAAAAACGGGCTAAGTTTTTTACAGATAGGCGGGGTAGGAGGTGTTTTAATGGCGGAAATAAGTCGTTAGCAAATTAGGGCATTTAACACAGTCAATACGTCAAATAACCTACTAAATCACTAGGAGTACAACCGTAAGCCAATAGGACGGTTTCGCCGCTAGAGACTGTGATAGTATTGATGTGTAAGAGATTTTAGCCTAGCCTACAAAGTTCCAAAATCAATGGCAAAAAAAGCAAGCTTGTTTTAAGTGGTTATTTTTCATAATACTTTTCACAATCTTTTACGCAAATCCACCTTACAACCATACGTCATACCCTGTTGTGCCTACAAAAAGCGCTCAAATGGCCTTCCCATGTTGTTTTGCCTCACTAATGAAATGCCGCTAGACTTAATAAATGCTTATGACTGATTTTGATAACGGCTTATTTCTACAATGGTGTCAGCTATACCTGCGTTTTGTTGGGGCTGACGGGCAGCGTTTGGCGCGTATCGTTAAAGAATGTGCTGCATCAACGATCAATACTTACCGCACCAAGCCACGGCGTGTAGACGTGGCTCTATTATTGGCAAACGCCACGCCTAACGATGCCGATTTCCTGGAAGCCTACGGCTGGCTGTACGAATGGGAGCAGCACTACGCTTATAAAGCTACGCCGGATTTGCTCTATGGCTATATCGAAGTCCGTTTGCCCAAAGACCACAGCCGCTATATTTTGGCAGCTAGGGCTGAACACCCGATCATGAAGGCTATCCCTAGCAAGCATCGCTTTAAGTTAAAAGAAGAACTGGGTACTACAAAAGTTTTGGATTTGCGCTATCACTGGTCGCAAGTTGGCAATTCCGAAGACATTAAAAGTTTTCGTCATGAGCTGTTCGATAACTTAAGCGACAATTTACACATTGGCCTGTCGCCGATTGCCAGCCACACCGACATGCACTGGCATTATGACCACGCGCATGACGGCAATGGCCCCATCGCATTTTGGTGTGCGGGGGCGAAAGATGAAGACGAATTGTTTAGCCGTATAAGCACAGTGTTGGAAACGGCAAGGCTGCAAGGGCTGCATGTTTTGCTATTCCCCGAATTGGTGATGACCGAAAACCTACACACCAAAATCAGCGCATGGTTGTTAAAACATAATAGCTATGAGCCTGTGCTGCGTTTAATAGTTGCTGGCACACGCCATGTGCAACTAGCCAGTGGTCGCCATAGTAACCGCTGCCTAGCACTCGACTATTGCGGCAAACTCGTCTGGGCGCAAGAAAAGCGGCAACCGTTCGAGTTGTCAGCAGAGGCATCTAAAAAGCTATTGGGTATAGACGCTGAAGCCTATGAACCTAGCCAGTTATCGGAATCCTTAAGAGTATGCGGCACGGCACTGGGCAGGTTGGCAACACCGATATGCCTGGATTTTCTGGTTGACGATCAGTGGAAAACCTTGCCAGTCGATGTGTTTTTTGTACCCGCCATGTCTACGGGTTTAAGCCGATTTGCTGATAATAGCCGCATAGTTGGCGAACAATGGGGTTCGGCAGTCTTTGTTTGCAATGCCCAGCCAGCCCAACTAGCGGAAGATGCAAAACAGGCGGTATACACTTATTTGCCAACCAAAACAACCATGTCACCCAGCCAATTGTCGCCTTTTTTATTCATACTAAAAATTGCTATAGCTATGAACTAAGGTTTAAGCATATACTTAATTCATACAAATAATACTAAGACAAGTGAACTATGGACGCACTACTAAAACACCAAACCGCCTATAAACTCGCCCTAAAAATCCCAGACACCGATGCCTTATTGCGCGAAAAAGCTTGGCTGACTACGGCTGCAACC
>JABFST010000198.1 GCA_013140465.1 Methylococcaceae bacterium | reverse complement strand
GCTTGCAACTGGATAGCCACTGCTTTTGCCTTCAGTTGAAAACGAATATCTAGTTTGCCTAAATCATGCAAGGCCACAAAAAACAACACCCATGCTTTTGCCTGTTGCTCACTTTGCGCTTGTATGATGTGGCTAAATTGCTTCCGTAAACTGGGGCTGGCATCCCACCAAACCGCCGCAACCGCCGCCACATCCAAACAATGGTAAGCCAGCAAATGGTAGGCGGCGTAGCCTTGTTGCTGGTAGTGCCACGGTTGTTTGCCGGGTTGTTCGGTTGCTGCCCAGGTGTCCAAATCATCGACCTGCAACTGGCTTGCGGGTTTGTTATGGTTAAGGTGTGCCGCCAATTCTGGCTTGAATTGTTCCAAGATGGCTTGTTTGCTAAGCTGGCCTGTGCAGTATGCGGCTTTTAGGGGGTCGTGTTCGGCTTTGCCCCAATAGTGTTGGTAGAGTTTAGTCATGGTTGTGCCTGTGGGTGGTGTGCGGGTTATTGTCAGCGGGTGGTCTCTCATTCGGTGAGATTGTCCGGCGGTTGCTGATAATTTTTTTGGATCGCGTCGATGTGGCTGATAACGGCGGTGCGCAAAAACGCGGGGGCGATGACTGTTACTTCGGGGCCGTGCTTAAGGATGTCCATGATGAGTTCGCGGCTGTCGTTGAAAGGGATGCTGAGCTGGTAGTTGCCGTTGTCTAGCCATAGGCTTTGTTGTTGGGGATGCCAATGTTCGTCGGCGACCCATTGGGCGCGGGTGTTGCTGAATTCCAAAATGGCGAGGTGCTGGGCGTTGCCGCTAAAGATGCCGTAGGAGGCATGGATGAATTGCGCCAGTTGTTCGGGTTCGGTGCTGTGGGCGTTGTGGCTTATGATGTGGGCGGTGCGGATGTTGTCGATGGCAAACTCGCGCAAGGCATTGCGGTAATGGCAATGGGCGACCAGATACCAGTTGTCGCGGTAATAAAGCAGTTGCTGCGGCGAAACATCACGCTGAGTGATGGTGTTATCGGCACGCGCACGGTAGTGGATGTGGAGTTGTTTGCCCGCAAATAAGGCGGTGGCGGTTTTTTTAAATTCGGAGTCGTCTGTTAAGCGCCGTCCGGTGGAGAGCAGGGTGATTTTGTTGGCGATGTCGATAGGGGTGTGTTGGTGCAGCTTGAACAACTTGCCTATCCGTTGCTGCAATTGGCTAATGTGCTGGCTGAGCAATCCGGGGCTGATGTTGCTCAGGATTTGCTGGCAAATCAGCAAGCCGTTGAGTTCTTCGGCGCTAAACCACAGGCCAGGCAGTTGATAGGGTTTGTCGGCGTGCTGGTCGTAATGGTAGCCGTTGGCATCGCGGTCGTAGACCAACGGCGCGTTAAGGTGGGTGCGCAGATCGTCTATGCAGCGGTTGGCGGTGGCTTTGGAGCATTCCAGCTGCGCCATGATGTTGGTCAGCGGTATGGGCTGGCGGCGGTTGGCAAGCAGCCCGTGTAGGCGGTAGATGCGGTCGAATTTGTCCATAAGCGAGTCCGTTAAGGTTTATAGGAACTAGCTTAGTAGAATTTGGGCAATTGTGTGGGTTATGGGGGGTGTGAATATTTACTATTACATCATGCTCTTACAGGAGGAGATGGGTTTGACGGGTGACAATCGGCGTGGCGCGGTGCGGATAAATCCGCACCTATACTGTGCGCGGTCAAGTTTGCGGAAAATGTAAGGGTTCAAGCGGGGCGTATGAGTGCTTGGCCAAGGCTTCGGCTTTGCTCAGCCAACGGGCTACACCCAGCCAACGGGCTTCGGCTTCGCTCAGCCAACGGGCTTCGGCTTCGCTCAGCCAACGGGCTTTGGCTTTGCTCGGCCAACGGCGTTTAGCCGAAACCTTTACAACGAACGCCCGAACCGTTCCCTGAGCGTAGCCGCGTTCCCTGAGCTTAGCCGCGTTCCCTGAGCGTAGCCGAAGGGAACAACCACACCAAGACAAAACGATGGTAAGCCGAACTAGACTGTACGCGGTCAAGTTTGCGGAAAATGTAACGGTTCAAGCAGGTCGTATCAGTGCTTCGCCAAGAGCATAAAATCCGCAAACTTGACCGAGTGAGGTATACATCACCTAAACGCAGGGCAATAGCTTACCCAATAGAGAATCCGATCAATCTTCATTAAACACCCTCTCCCTCAGGGAAAGCGTAGGGTGAGGGGATTTAATGTCGCTTTACTTCTTGCGTTTTCTATAGCGTAGGCGGTCAGGCCAAAGGCTGGCCCGCATTCAATTTAAGCTCGTGCAGCTGCATATTAATCAGCTTTAACGCCGCCAGCACGCCAGCAAACACTTGGTTGGAATGCACGGCGCGGGTTTTGCGCAATTCTGTGCCGCAATTCCAAGTAATCACGCATTCGGTCAGCGCATCGGTATTGCCGCCTTTGGGGATGCGGACTTCGTAATCGGCTAAGGTGGGTACGGTGTAGTTGTGCAAGGCCATGACTTTGTTGATGGCATCGATAAACGCGTCAAAGCCGCCATTGCCCGAGCCGGATTCGATATGCTTGGTGTTGTGGACTTTTACGCGGATGCTGGCGGTGGATTCTAGGTTGAGGCCGCTGGTTATCGAGCAGTTAAGCAGTTGGATATGCTGGTAGTCTTTGCTTTCCAGCACATCGGCGATGATAAACGGCAAGTCATCGGTGGTGATGGTTTGTTTGGAGTCGCCTAGGCTGACGATGCGTTCCAGCACTTTTTTTTGGTTTTCGTCGGATAAATCCAACTCCAGTTGCTCTAGGTTTTTTTTCAGCGAGGCTTTGCCGCTCATTTTGCCTAGCGCATAGCTGCGGATGCGCGAAAAGCGTTCCGGCCCTAAGCGGGTTTTGTATAAACCGCCTTTTTGGTCGCCGTCGGCATGGATGCCCGCTGTTTGGGTAAAGACATCGGCGCCTATGATGGGG